>NZ_JBHSHC010000037.1:0-3571 GCF_042652925.1 Effusibacillus consociatus | reverse complement strand
CCATCCCGAAAAAAGCAAAATAAGGGTCTGAAAGCCCCTTAAAGTTGCTGAAAGCCTCTTAAAGTGGTTGTTGAAAGTCCTTTGAAGGCTCTGCCAGTCCTGAAGGGTCTGTAAATCCCTGATGAGGTCTGCAAGCCCTTGTGGGTCTGACGGATGGATGGAAGCAAGTCGTACAACATCCCTGCATGTCTAGTGACAATGGCGGAGAGGACACACCCGTTCCCATCCCGAACACGGAAGTTAAGCTCTCCAGCGCCGATGGTACTTGGGCACGAGCCCTGGGAGAGTAGGTCGTTGCTAGGCACCATAAGACCTGATCTGTGGATCAGGTCTTTTTTGTTTTATGGGATTTTGTCTTATGCGAAAGGAAGTCCTCGGGTACTGCGTGCTGGAGGATATTGGAGAATGAAAAAGAATATAGATGTATAGCTAAAAAATTCAAAATTGATCGAAAGCGGGGGCGGCTTTTAGATATTTATTCATTCCGTTGGGGGGCGTAATTTTTTATGGAAACTTTTCAGGCGCTAATTGAAAAAAATGTTGCTTGTTCCATGAGGGACGGAACAATCCTTCGATCCGACATTTACCGGCCGAATGATAATGGAAGCTATCCTGTACTCCTCACACGACTGCCGTATAACAAAGATCTTCCTCATTATGCTCAGAGATTTTTGGATCCGATTCGGGCGGCCAGCAATGGAATATATCTTGTCAAAGAGCGAGGCGCAGATCAAAGACATCCTTCACAAAACAAGTAAAAGTATGCGGATTGGTGTGAAGAACAGCAAGTTAAATACGTGCTGGTAGGCGATGTAGAAGGCGTACAACGCAATACTTCAGCCAAAAAGAAAAAGAATCGGAGGAAACTTCCGCGCCAGGTAACGCAAAAATTATCGCAATGGCAGTTTGGAAAGCTGCAGGAGTATCTGACGTACAAGTTGCAGGCAAGAGGAATCCAGATACAGCAAGTGGATGAATCGTACACAACGCAAACAAGTCCTGTTTGCAGAAGACGGAAAAAAGTGTCTGGAAGAGTGTACAAGTGCAAATGCGGCTATCAACAGCATCGGGATATTCACGGGGCAAGCAATATTCTGGCGAAGTCGTTGTATGGGAACATACAACTAATTGTGGACAAGGTTCAGATGAAGTATCTACGAGTAGTGTAAACGAAAGTAGTAGAAGGTCTGGCACGACCCATGCCGAAAGGCATGTTGCTGATTTTGCGATCCTGTGTACTTATACTCGAAAGAGTAAGACTGTCCTAACGGACGGTCGCTAAGGCACGGTAAAGCGTAGATCAGAAACCCCAGCCTCTCGAAGTGAAGGCGGGGGAGTGTTCATAGGATATACGGATGGAACTTTCAAGCCCAACAAGCCGATTAATCGGGCGGAAGCTGTTATCACGGCTGTAAAACTCATGGGCTTAGAAGCGGAGGCTGAAGTCAAGCAGAATGTGACCTTAAATTTCAAAGATGCGGAAACCATTCAGAAGCACTATGGATGGGCTACAGGGTATATCGCGGTTGCACTCGAAAAAGGGTTATTTGATTCTAACGAGGACTCGCTTCAACTCGGGAAAGAGGCGAGCCGGGTGTGGGCAGCCAGCTTGCTCGTAAGGGCTGCTCAACAATTCGGGAGAGGTATTACCTCCGGAGTTGAAGAAGAAGAAAAAGCAAAAACATATTGAAATTGAAGGGGTAGTAACCGGGCTCAGTGAAAATTCGATTACAGTAGCCGATGAGGATCGCGGCGAAGTGAAGGTCGATTTGACCGATAAAATTCTCGTCTTCCATACGAAAGGCCGCGGCACCACTTCCGACATCGCAATCGGTGACAAGGTTGAGATCAAGTTGAAAAACGGCCGTGCGGTGCTTGTGGAGATTGGGCGGGAAGTGGAAAAGGTGGAAGGGACTGGGCCTCCGTAACAGAGGTGGTATATCAACCGTCTGCCCGACAAACTTCATTCGGTTCCACGGTAACAGGAGAGGTGGACGGCGGAAAATCTTATAAAGTAGTGGTGAATTCGGAATCCGGTCAACAATCTTTCTTTGTGACATCTCGTACGAAAATCAAATCGAAGGTGTTGGCGAGCCGACAATTTCAAATGTAAAGATTGAGGATCAAGTCAGAGCAAAACTTTGGGGAAATGTTGCTTTTAAGCTGAAGGTGGAAGAATAGAAGTAAGAAAAAGACGAGGCACATGTACCTCGTCTTTTTTGGTGGTCATTTTTTTATAAGATAAGCGGTGACCTCGTCACGGTTGTGAAACAGCTGTTTCACTTGAATTTTTTCGAATTCCGGCTCTAAAATCCGAACAAACTCTTCGACCGTTTTGAAAATCTTTTTATGCATAAGCTTAATTGTTACCACCAATACCCCGTCTTTACGCAGGCAGGGTGCCAGCCGATTTACAATTTTGGCTGTATGTAGCGGATCCCAACTCATATCACAAGTCATCATGTCAAAAGAGTCCTCTTCAAAGAATACCTCTGCTGTATTCGCTTTAACAAACTCCAGATTTGGATTCTCCAGCAATTCCGGATTCATTGCACCCGTATCAACCGCCGTAACTTGCAGCCCTTGATCCAGCAAAAAACTCGTCCATCCGCCCGGAGCTGCTCCCAAATCCAATGCCCGGTTGTAGGCGCTCAATTGAATGCCGAATACCACACATGCTTCCTCTAACTTAAAGCGAGAGCGGGACGCTTGATTCTCTTCCCTACGAAAACGGACTGCGCCACCCGGCCAGTCAGACAGATTCTCGATTGGTGTTGACATACCAAAATACGCCTGAGAACCGGTCAAGAATATAGACATCACGATATCCGGATTTTGAACGACAGGCACGGCTCCTTTTTCAAGCAAAAAGGGGTCCAAAGCTTCTTTCACTCCATATGTGGTGTAACCGAAATCCAGCCCCCCTACACGGCGAACCTGAATCGCGATCTTCGTTCCAGGTGATACTGTACTTATCAGCTTATTCTGCATTTCGATGAAGCGTAAAAAATCTTCTTTCGTCCGGTCAATCTCCTGAATCTCATCGATCGGTTGAATATGGCGAGTGAAAATCGGCTTTCCGGCCCGGACATTTTGGCTGAATGGCGAAAATGAAAGATCTGAGCGTACCCGAAAAATGCCTCTGTCCAGACCGGAGCGATTCTTTAATGAAGGATCGATTTTTTTCAATTCATCAAATGCATATGTTTCGTATCCGGGAGAGCAGGTTACGATTAGTGAATGATCAGTCAGGAAATTCAGCTCCCTTCGTAAAATTCTATCTGTAATCCTATCTTGTCAAAATCACTTGTGCAAGTGATCACATTTAAGATTGAACGAGATATCCAGCTCTTATTCAGTTCCATTAAGGATTTCGTGTGGATTTGTTCGTATTTTTCTATTGAGATTCAGGTGTTATACATGATAAGATTACTTCTGTCGCCGCGGTAATGCGGTTGACAAGGGGTTAGGAAATGTGGTATCTTTAAAAAAGTCGCTTTTTGCGAGCCATTAGCTCAGTCGGTAGAGCACCTGACTTTTAATCAGGGTGTCGATGGTTCGAGTCCATCAT
>NZ_JBHSHC010000036.1:0-4887 GCF_042652925.1 Effusibacillus consociatus | reverse complement strand
TGGCTCCAATTCGTTAACAAAGTGGCTCTCACTGATTAACTCACTGGCCTTATGGCAGTGAAATATTCAGAAATCTCCAAACATGTAGTACTAGAGGCGTTCCAACGAGTGAAAGCAAACGGAGGAGCAGCCGGAGTCGATAATGTCAGCTTGGAGAAGTTCGAGTCGAACCTGAAGAACAACCTCTATAACATTTGGAACAGAATGTCGTCCGGTAGCTACTTTCCTCCCCCTGTGAAGGCGGTTGAAATACCCAAGAAGAACGGGGGAACGCGCATCCTCGGAGTGCCTACTGTGGCCGACCGGGTTGCGCAGATGGTCGTGAAAATCTATTTTGAGCCCAAAGTGGAGCCATACTTTCACGCGGACTCATATGGATATCGACCGGGGAAATCGGCCGCCGATGCAAATGCCGGATGGATCCATAGTGGAGCGAACCAAGGGCACACCACAAGGTGGTGTGGCGAGCCCCGTATTAGCCAATCTGTTCCTACACTATGCGTTTGACAAGTGGATGGACAAGTATCATCCAGACAAACCGTTCGCTCGATATGCCGATGATGCTGTAGCGCACTGCCATAGCATGAGAGATGCACAGGAGCTTCGGGCTAGCCTTGAGCAGAGATTCAAGGAATGCGGACTGGAATTACATCCAACGAAAACACGTATCGTCTATTGTAGGGGTACGTCCGAGATACGTGTAAAATATACAGTTAGGGCTGGATAATAAATCCAACCCCACGGTTATGTTTGTATAGCGGTAGGTAGCTAAGAACGAATTTGGTGCCATCTGCCCAACAAGATGTTATGCAGGAGATGCTTGTTTTTTATTTTCAAATATTTCACTTGATTTATCTTTTCGAATTTGAAAAGATAATAGACTTACAACCACCATTACAGCGGTTATCCCTATATAAATTTTTTGAATTTCAATAAACTCTGACAACCAACCACCACTGATTCCTACAATAGGCACGATCGTCGAGTACATGAGCCAGTTTAAACTACCAACTCGACCGATAAACTCACTATCAGTAATGGTAATCGACATCGTTTGTCTCAACGAACTCTCAACCGTGAAAATCACACCTGTCCATAAATATGAGAAGATCGCTGTATATAGATTCCAAGACAAGCCAATAGCCAATATAGCCGTACTAACAAGTACAACCGTCCAAGGATACACCTTTTGTGAAAATATTTTTTTAATAAAGGGAATAGTTATTCCAGCCAATACGGAACCGATCGCAAAGGCAGCATCAATCATCCCATACCCCTTAACATCTACATGTAAAACAGATGTTGCGTAAGGAGCGAGCAACGTATTTATAATCTGAACACAAAACTGAACAAACATACCGAGGATTAGAAGGATGAGCAAAAGACGATTTTTCGTCAAATAGCGAAATCCTTCTTTATATTCATTCCACATAGAAGAACGTTTGGATATTTTACGTTGTGGATGATGAACTCCTTTACGCATTCCATACAGAAAAACTCCGGAGATCAAAAATGTGAAAGAGCTAATTACAGTAACAATTTCAGTAGAAGTAAAAGAAATTAGGAAGCCTGCAAGTCCAGTGCCGGCAATCATTCCTAGTTGTTGTGAAATTGCTTTTGTTGAATTTGCTTTTAACAGGTGCTCCGTTGGAATGATCTCTTTAATTAATCCATTCTGTGCTGGATAAAAAAAGTTACTTCCAAGTGTAATTCCAATTGTTACGACATAATAGGTCCAAACTGAATGAAAATTGAACCAAATACTAATCGGTAACAACATGACGACAAGTGCACGCCAAACATCCATCAAAACAGTAATGATACGTCTGTCATAGCGATCTGCTATAACTCCCGCGGGAACAGCCGTCAAGATTCCAGGAATAGCAGTCAATCCCAACATAATTCCCACAGGCAGTGCACTTCCTGTTAGTTGAAAAAGCGCCCACGTGACTGTAATAAAATAAATCCCTTGACCCAAAAATGAAATGGCCGTTCCAATGATCCAAAACACAAATGCACGATTGCTCCACAACGATAATCCCATATTCTAAATTCTCCTTATTTAGAGTCGATACTGATAATCTGAACGAACAGAGGATTCAACATGATGTAAAGACTCTGCTCAAACATATGTGAAAAGTGTATCTCTATAAAACAGCGGGTTCTAGGATCGTAAGTTGAGGTCGATTACAATCGGAAGCATCTAAGATGGCTTGAATACCATTAGGCAAAACCATCATTGGGTCTGTATGCCCAAAATCTGCGTCATAAACAATAGGGAAATCGTATCCACGAGTTACGATCTCTAAGATCGACTCTAACGAATCTGTCTCTGTGAAACCTACCTTACTATTGAATCGCCCAATGATGAGACCGGCAATTTGATCATAGATCCCGATTTGACGCATCTGGGTCAAATAACGATCAATCGTAGCTGGTGATTCATCCTCGTCATCTTCTAAGCATAAGATAACACCTTGAAATTTAGGGAAATATGGGGTTCCGGACAAAAGTAGCATTGTACCAATATTACCTGCTAGGATTGGACCTTTTGCAACGCCTGATTTTAAAACTTTTAGACCACTGTTTGGTTTCCTTTCTCGAATACGATCATCGTTAATATCCCATGATAGAAATTCTTCCGTCCAATGCTTACTTGGGTGTATGTCACCGATTGGTTTAGACTGCATAACCACTCTCTCAAAGCTATCCCTGGTATAACTCATCAATCCACCAAATTCACCAAACTGCGGAAGAATAGCTGGACCTAAGAAAGTTACCTGTCCTGTAATGGTATGAATGCCTATCAGTAGGGTCGTAATATCACTGTACCCCATAAGGATCTTCGGATTATCGCAAATTAGTTTATAATCCAATTGATCTAGCAACTGGTTAGAATTGTAACCGCCGATCGTGGAAATAATCGCTTTCACGTTTGGATTTGCATACATTTGATGTAAATCTTCTACTCGTTCTTGAATTGATCCAGCTGTATGACCAGTTCTCGTGAGGGCACGATTCCCAACTATAACTTCAAAACCCATTGACTGTAAGTGCGTAATTCCACGCTGAAAACGTCTTGGGCAAATCGATGCGACGGGAGAGGACGGTGAAACCACACCAATTGTGTCTCCTAGTTCTAACCTTTGCGGACGAATAACCTCCATTATACTACTCCTTTATTACGTTCTGAAATTATAGTGCTATTTCCACATTGAGGGCAATTCGGATTGCGTGGGTATTCAGTAAACTCGGTTTCCATCGTACCGGAATTTACCATGTAACGACGACCTAAGGTAACAGGTTCAGCATATCCTGTCAGATATTTGATGACCTCCATCGCTGCAAAACAAGATATGTAGCCATTTAGAGGACCAAACGAAGCAGCTTTTGCTCTGCTGTTAATCTCACGAATTTCTGGGATTCCATGAAGAGTTTCTTGTTTAATTTCATTAGAACCTTTCTCACAAATCA
This sequence comes from Effusibacillus consociatus, assembly GCF_042652925.1. Classification (NCBI taxonomy): domain Bacteria; kingdom Bacillati; phylum Bacillota; class Bacilli; order Caryophanales; family Alicyclobacillaceae; genus Effusibacillus; species Effusibacillus consociatus. The sequence continues at coordinate 1,413 of NZ_JBHSHC010000036.1, read as the reverse complement.
GACAACTCGTTTTGTTAGGAACAGTTAAAGGCCCACAAATGCCCCAATTATCGAGGTAACCAACACTGGTGTAAGGAATATTCGACTCATAACAAGCACGATCTACCCAATAATGGATACCTTCTGGTGAATCTGCGGAGAGAACAACGAAATCAGCATCTTTAATAATCTTTTTTACATTATCGACATTTTGTACCTTCTGCTCCACACTTATAAATTCAACTTTAGAATTCAGTTCTCGTAATCGTTCTTTAGCCACTGCTACTTTTTTCATTCCAACAGATTGTTCCGAATATAAGATTTGTCGAGTCAAATTGCTAAGTTCAATGTGATCATGATCAACACCAATCAACTTTCCAATTCCCGCTGCAACTAAAGCATAACTAAGCCAAGAACCGATTCCGCCCATGCCGATCAAAACAACAGTTGAGTTCTTTAACTTTTCTTGCGGAACATGTCGGTTACCTTCACAAAAAGATGAATAATACACTAAATGGCGATTATATCGATCAAACTCAATGGGACTCAAGGTGGTATCACCCAAATCCGCTTCTTCAAGAAGTCCATATTCTTGTAAATGGTCTAAAACCTCATTTATATCATGTGTACTCAAATCAGGACGATCCTTTCGGATGATCTGAATGATATCCAAGCGAGAGTTTTTCCCATCGCATAAACTTAATAGTTTTAAAAGATCTCTGTCCCCATTCACGACCTTTCCAGTGGATTTACATGCCCCAAGTTGGATCTCTATTTCTTGGTCGTTTTCAATATAATCATAAACTCTGTAAAACTCTTTAACGCGGGGTTTATTCATCTAAACCAGCTCCTTACTTCTAAAAAATTTTAAAAAGACTTTAGCTTGTCTACACGTTCACTAATCAAGCTACAAAAGACAATTTTCAGATAATGATAAAATTCAAAAAGGCATAGAATCAGGGTTCTATGCCTTTTTGAAAAAATTAGTTGAGGAAAGCTGTACGGGTAGAAGTTTTTTGCTCGTTTTTCACTTGTACTTTCATTCTAGTCACCCCTTTTTTACTATAATTTTGCCAATAGACTGAATTATATTGGCAAGTATTTATTTCAACACAACATTTGCGATTCCTTCTTAATACAACTTATTATTCCAGAAAATTTAAATAAATGTAATTTATTACTTTAATTAAAACCCCGATTTGTATTCACTGAAGTTTTGACTGTGTCCATTGATGACCATTTTAGGAGCCGAAAACAGTTATTTTGGGACTGTGGATGTACTTTTCTGTCACAGTCGAATGACAGAATAATACCTCCATTTCGGATTTGTGACAGAACACTACTACCATAACCGACTAAAAACAAGGCTCAGTTCAAATTGATTGTTGCTTAGCTAACTAACTTTTGGAGTTGGGTGTCACAAAACGTTGAAAG
>NZ_JBHSHC010000035.1:0-2082 GCF_042652925.1 Effusibacillus consociatus | reverse complement strand
GGTGGCTCTCCCCATTAACATATTGGCTCTCATTCATTAACCTAGCGGCTCTGCCGCGCCGAAATATTCAGATTTCTGTTGATCACAATACCTTTGTTCTATCTCGCCTTGGTACAGGAGAGGAAAATAAACCACTATGCTTATTATGATGCTTTGACCGGTCTTCCAAACAGATATTTGCTCAAAGATCGCTTCGCTGTTGCGTTGGCTCAAGTACTCCGTCAGAAGAAATTGCTGGCAATTTTATTTCTCGACCTGGATCAATTCAAGTCCGTCAATGATACATGGGGCCATGCTCAGGGAGACGTTTTATTACAAAACGTTGCCGAGTTATTAAAAATGTGTGTTCGCCCGGGAGATACGATCTCTCGGCTTGGTGGGGATGAATTTGTCATAATGCTACAAGTCACTAGATGTGCTGAGGTTACTGAAGTGACTCAAAGAATCCTGAATAATTTTTCCTCACCCTTTGTACTGGATTGCGGTAAGATTTCGGTCACGCCTACTATCGGTATAAGTGTATACCCAAATGATGGAGATGACCTAGAGAGGCTGGTTAAAAAGGCGGACATGGCAATGTATCAGGCCAAGGAACAAGGAAAAAACCGTTTTCAATTTTACAGCTTTGATCTGAGCGGGAAAAATAAATCAACATCCCACGAAATAGCACATAGCAGAACCGTTTAATTCAATTAGGTTCCCGAGCACGAGGGGACCTGATTGAAAATCATTCGCTATTTGTGCCCATCTCAATAGAAGTAGCAGCATCTGATTCACACTGTTTGCACATAAAGTAAAAATGTATAATAAAGAGAAGATCATAAAAGGATGTGAACGCAGTGGCGATAGATAAGTTTCAGGTGTCGATACCAAATGATTTCTTACCGGTTTTACAGCATTTGAGTGAGGGTAAATCCGTAGACGAAACCATTCGCGTTTCTTTGGCCATATCGCTTTTTGTTGAACGAGCTGTCACGTTGGAAAGAGCTGCCGAACTATCTGGTTTGTCTTTGATGGATTTTATGTCCGTTTTGAGGAAAAAAGGAATCCCATGGGGAGAGTATACGGAGGAACATTTTTTACAGGATCAGGCTTTCATTCAAAAACGATTTGCCGAAAAGCAAGAGGCCAAAGATGAATAGAATCGTTTGTAATGCAAGCCCGATTATTGCTCTTTCAAGCATCAACAGTCTCGGTTTATTAGCTCAATTATTCGATGAAATCTACATTCCGCAGGCAGTTTATCGTGAAGTAATAGAGAACTCCCCAGAGAATGCAATAGGGCGGCGTGAATTATTGTTCAATCTAGAAAAAGGGTATTTCAAGATTTATGAAGTTAAAAATAAGGAATCTGTCGACCAGTTGTACGGGAAACTTCACTACGGTGAATTAGAGGTAATTATAGCTGCAAAAGAATTAGATATTTCTTCCGTAATTCTTGATGATATAGCGGCCCGTAAACTGGCGGAAACCTTTTTGCTCCAACCGGTAGGCACTTTGGGTGTACTGTTATTGGCAAAACAAGAAGGCATTGTTCCAGCCGTAAAATCTCTGGTTGATGAATTAGTTCAAAATCACCATTTTCGCATATCTAAAACGTTGTATGAACGCATTCTCAAAGAGGTCAATGAATGATGAATCTAATCGAGAGGAGCGAGGAGGTTCCCATTAGCTGAGCCCTCCTCGCTTCAGTATTATGCAATGTTGTATCATCAATAAGAGGACGGTGATCGGAAATTAAATTTATTACCGCTGAGCAGCTATATGATAAACTGAAGGGAAAACGCGTTTTAGAATTGGCTGACCTGGACGTGAAAGCCTTGGCCGAAGATCCGGATGTCATTCGGCTAATACGGGCTAGTCGCGAAGATCGCAAGGCCGGTAGAACTTATTCCGGGGAAGCGGGATTGGAATTTTTGCGCCAACAGATTCAGGAGTTTGAACATGAACGGCAATCAAATCTATATGGTTGAATGGTCCAGTTAAGCAGTTACTCGTTTTGGAGTAGCTGCTTATTCTTGTGCGCCACGCATGGCGATTAACTAGGTGGTGAAAGTCCACTGTGGGGGTTTGTAGTTACCA
>NZ_JBHSHC010000034.1:0-25842 GCF_042652925.1 Effusibacillus consociatus | reverse complement strand
ATCAGGAAGATCTACCCCGATTTGTCCGCACGGATGCGGACGAACTTTTCGGGGCGACCTCTATTGATGACTCGTCCCGCATTGACCGCACGGATGCGGTTGCTCTTAGCGGGGCTACCATCAATAATTAGACTCAAACGAGCCAAACTAGTTATTCCTAGCTCCCTACACGATTCAGTTTTCAAAGAACGACTTAGATCAGGATGATCTATCCGCTAGCGTTGCGACGCACACGATGTGCTAGTGTCGAATATGCCACATGGACGTGGCGTTTCTATTCGACTTGACATGGACGTCAACGCTCTTAGCGGGGTTTCCTGTTCCAAAAACCTTAGCGTTACTTGTACCCTTGCGGTGCAAAGAACGACTTGATCAGGATGATCCACTTCACACTATCGCCATGAATGACGATTTTCTTAGTGGAGATCCTTTTGTTTTTCGCCGTTGTCATCGCAAACAGCGACAAATGCTATCTTATCACATCCGCACCAGCATTTCAACTGGTAAATTCTATTACATTCGGATGTTTTTTTGTTTTTCCATCACTCGCGATCCGAACGCTCTCACGCTCTCCCGAGGCGACAAGGAATATCATATCATGCTGACATTTAGAACTCAATCAACATTAAAAAACAAAACAAAACAAATTTCATGATTAACGAAAGCACGTTAAAATCTCCTGCTGTTTTTTAGCCTATCCTTCATTTTTCATTTCTATTTCTTTTGTTTCTCATCAACGCAGCGGATCTTCATCACCTGAAGTCCAAAGTGTGCATAAGCGCCTTCTGGTATATAGTCCTCATCAGGCAAGGAACGGATCAGTTCCTTGAAATCCTCACGCAATTTCACAATATCGATTCCTTGAACCACATCAGGCAATGAATGCAATGTTGGAGATGAATATTGATAAAGTTTGCGTATTCCCCGAAGCATCCCTTTTTTTAATTTAAACTGAGCCGTAGCCACTTGGACCAGCGCTTTATAAAAAGGTCCGTCAATCGGATCATCCGTTCCTTTCCAGGCTAATTCAAAGATTTCATGACACTCATAGTAATCTTCTTCTTCATTAAACAAACGCACAAATTCTTTTGTGACCTGATTCATTAAAGCTCACACCCTTAAACGAAAACTGTCATTCCCGGTCCTTGATGCACTTTAATGCCGGAACAAGTATAACATGGCATCGGCTCCATATACACCAATCAACACAGAAAAACCTCCGCATTTTTTACGGAGGCACCTTTTCTTAGCTGAATTTTTTATTTGGGAGCGGTAGTTGCCGGTCCGGGAAGCTGATAAGGTATCCCCGGCGGAACAAACGGTGTTCCTGTCGCGTCAAAAAAATATTGTGGTACTTCTCCAATCATCACAAACGAAGCAATCGGAACCCGGGTAGGGATTTCAACGGGACGGGGTAATACGAAAGGGATTATGATGTTCACCTGCACATGCATGTCGAGTATTAATGAATATTTGGTTTGGTTGATTCCCAACGTTTGCGAATCTTGCACAATATCGGATTTGGCCGTTCCCAGCGGGACAATCTGAATTGGGATTTTGGGACCGAATGTGGCTAAAATGGTCGAATGCATCGCTTGCCCAACCGGAAGCCGAACTTCCCGTTGTTCAATTTCCTTGAGAACACTTTGGACACGATTGGTGGTTTGAGCCTTCATCCGATTGGCCTCAGTCATATTAAATACAGCTGAACGTATCGTCCCCCTGTCATCCTTAATAAATTGCACGATCTGCTTGTAATCCGTTTCTTCCGTAACTTTTTTCGTTATGGCATCGTTGATAGCTTCTGTAGCGATTTGCCGGGCATAATTTTCCGCGATAGAAACAAAAACCGGCCGAAGGCTGTATTCGAGAAAGATCACGGTCTGCACGGATATAAAAATCGCTGTAAGCAAACTCATTAAAGCAATTACTTTCCACCGTTTCACGGGCTTGCGCAGACGCATTCGTCTCCTTCGAAACCTCATCATCTACGCCTCACTCCCTTCGGGTTCATTTTATGAACCAAGAGGGCCATGCAGTACAAAAAGCAAAAAAACAGCCCTAACGAAGGGCCGTTTCTTTGGGATAATTTGGGCGAATCTGTTCCAAATTGAGAATATCTTCATGCAGGCAGGGAATCTCCACTCGCGCGGTTGTCCCTTTTCCGGGTTCACTTGTAATCGAAATGCTTCCGCCCATTCTGGCAATTACCTGCTGGCAAACGGATAAGCCCAAGCCGGGACGGTCAGGTTTCGTTGTAATAAACGGATCAAAAATAGCCGAAAGTTGTTCCTCCGGGATCCCGCTGCCATTGTCGACCACGGTCAACCGGAAGCTCTCTTCCAACGTTTCCACCGACAGTTTGATCTCACCGTTCCCCGAAATTGCTTCCAAAGAGTTCTGCACAAGATTCATGATGACACATTTCAATTCTTCGGGATCTCCGATAAACTTCAAATTTTTTCTGGGAAACTCACACAGGATGCTTACATCGTGCAGCAGGGCGAATTCTTGAAGCTTTGGCATCACTTCATTAAGCAAATCATTGATCCTCAGCACTTTAAAACGAACTTCTTGCGGTTTGCTGATGAGCAGAAAGTCGCGGAGAATCTGTTCAATTTTATGGATTTCAGAAAGCAGCAAAGGGAAAATGTTGCTGCATTTATCCGAAAAACTTTTCTGCACAAGACCCAAACCGGAAAGTTTTTGAACGTCTTTTTCAAACAACTGAAGAAATCCCTTGATTGTAGTAAGCGGATTGCGGATTTCGTGCACGGTCCCCGCCGCCATGCTGCCAATGGCAGCTATCTTTTCCGCTTGCAGAATCTCTTCGCGAATCCGGAACGCTTCTGTGCGATCTTGAAAAGCGAGAATAGTGCCCGCCGTCTGCCCTAATGCAATGAGGGGAACAACCTCTGCGGAAAGAATCAGTTCATTTCCGTTGGTCTGAACCGACAGTTCATCGATTTTCCTTGGCACTTGTTCGCTGCTCGCTTGTCGAATCAGGCTCATATCCAACTCGGGAAATATTTCGGAAGCAGAGCGTCCAACCCAATCCGCCTTTTCGATTTGAAAAAGCGTGACAGCGAATCGATTGATGTCAGCAATTTTGCCTTCTGCATCAATTACAATTACGCCTGTCGGAACACCATCAAAAATCGCTTCGGTAAAATTTCCCCAAGAAACCATCGCACGTACGCCCCTTAAATTCAAATCATGATTTAAAACCATCATGAATGAATTTAGATTTGTTTCGTCATTTTCCTGCAAGACTCGCCAAATTTTTCGCAAAAAATTTTTAAGGCTCGAGCAGAATCTTTGCAAATTTCCGCTTGCCCACCTGAAGAATCATGCCATCTTCCAATGCAATTTGCGTTTCTGCACTGTCGACTTTTTCCCCGTTGATTTTCACTCCGCCTTGTTGGATCATCCGTCTTGCTTCGCCGTTTGAAGGGCATAAGTTAGTGTCTGTCAGTAATTTGACAATCCAGTAAGTACCTGCATCAAGGCGTACTTCCGGAATATTGTCAGGAATCGATCCCTGTTGAAATACTGTTTTAAAATGCTCTTCCGCAGCTTTGGCAGCCTCTTCCCCGTGATAACGAGTTACAATTTCCCGGGCAAGTCGCATTTTTGCATCTCGCGGGTGAAGACTTCCGTCGGCAAGTCCCGCTCGAATCGCTTCCAGTTCTTCGACCGATACATCCGTAACCAACTCATAATATTTGATCATCAGTTCGTCAGGAATGGACATGGTTTTTCCGTATTGATCATTCGGAGACTCGTTAATCCCAATGTAATTCCCCAGGGACTTTGACATTTTCTGGACTCCGTCCAAACCTTCGAGGATGGGCATCATGATGGCGATCTGCTGCTCCTGACCAAACTCTTTTTGCAGCATGCGGCCCATCAGCAAATTAAACTTCTGATCGGTACCGCCAAGTTCAATATCTGCCCGCATCGCCACCGAATCGTAACCCTGCATCAGCGGATACAGGAATTCATGCAGCGAAATCGGAAGATTGCCCGCGAACCGTTTCTGAAAATCTTCCCGCTCGAGCATACGGGCTACGGTCATGGTGGAAGTCAACCTTATAACGTCCGAAAAATTCAGAGGCGCTAACCAGGTGGAGTTGTATACGATCTCCGTTTTCTCCGGGTCCAACACTTTGAACGCTTGATCCGCATATGATTTCGCGTTTTCCAGCACTTGTTCCCGGGTTAACTGTTTACGTGTTTCCGATTTTCCGGTCGGATCCCCAATCATTCCTGTAAAATCACCGATTAACAGCTGAACGCGATGACCAAGATTTTGAAATTGCCACATTTTGTTCAAAACGACTGTATGCCCCAGTGTCAAATCGGCACCCGATGGATCTACTCCGAGTTTGACGAGCAGCGGTTTATGAGTCTGAATCGAACGGCGAAGTTTCTTGACCAGTTCGTCTTCCGGTACGATTTCGGCTGTGCCCATCCGGATCACAGAAAGCTGCCGTTCCACTTCCTGTTCAATCTTTGGATCTTTGACTTCCGTCGCTTCCTTTGTCATGAGTCCTGTCCCCCGTTACATAAAAATAAAACCCTCCCAAGGCGCAGACCTAACAAGCAGCCGCCCGCGGAAAGGATTCTCTTATACGACACGCACGCATACATCAAGTATGTTTTTGGAAATCCTGTTTATTCTAAACTTTTTGTACATAAATTTATCATATGCAAACAAACATTGTCAAAACGGGTCGAACCAAGTCTCTCAAACCGGTTTCAAATTTGGTATAATGGAGACACATTTAAGGGGGAACTCTGATGACAAAAGATAAACAAACATCTTCCGAGGACCTGGCTCGATCGAACAAAAAGGAGAGAAAGCTGCGCCTATGGGCGAAGATTACGGTACTTTCCATACTTGTTCTGGGCATGTTGGGAATGTTATCGGGTGCCGGTTACGCGTATTACCTGATAAAAGACGCACCGTCGTTTACCCCTCAAGCATTTGCCAACCTCTCTTCCACGACAAATGTGTATGACAGGAACGGTGAATTTCTCGGGTCCATGCAAACGGACGGCAACCGGGAGCTGATCAAAAGCCTTAATGAAGTCTCTCCATACATAGTGGATGCATTTATCGCAGCGGAAGATAAAAACTTCTACGGCCATTTTGGTGTGAATCCACTGGCCGTTCTGCGGGCTGCCTATCAAAACTTTATCGGCGGAGGGGTAATTTCGGGAGCAAGTACGATTACCCAGCAAACAGTAAAACTGGTGATGTTCCCTGCACAAGAGCAAACGATCAAGCGAAAAGTGCAGGAAATGTATTTGGCTACCCAATTGGAGCAGGCCATGACGAAGGATGAGATCCTCGTTCATTACCTGAATTGGATTTATTTCGGAAAATCCGGTTATTCCAACATCTACGGGATTAAAGCGGCTTCCAAAGCAATCTTCGGCAAGGACCCAAAAGAAATCAATCTGGCACAAGCCGCAATCTTTGCAGCAATGCTTAACAATCCCAGCAAATACAATCCCTATACCCGTCTGGATCAGGCGCTCGAGTACCAGGACTACGTTCTGAAAGAAATGATGGAATCGGGGAAAATAACGGAAGCAGAGTACAAAGAAGCCCGCGCATTTGATATTAAAGCTTCGATCGCCCAGCCAAAAGTTACGACTACCGGATACGGCAATTATCCGTTTATTATTTCGGAAGTGGAACAGCGTGCGGCCGAGAAACTGATGACCGTCACCAAATATGACAGTTTGGATGACGCCAGACAGGCCCTTTTTAAAGGCGGTTTCAAAGTCTACACCACAATCGACCGTCAAATGCAGGATGCAGTGGATGAAGTTTTGAGCAACGACAAGAATTTTTACGGGAGTCCGATCAGCTACACCGGCAAGGATGGCAAAAAAGTGACGGATGCCATTCAACAGGCAGGCGCTGCCTTGATCGAAAATAAGACCGGTGCTGTGCTGGCAATGGGCGGCGGACGGGATTACAAGCGAGATCAGAACAACCATGCGACTCTCCCGCGGCAGCCCGGTTCCACTATGAAACCGTTGTCCGTATACGCTCCGGCAGCCGAAAAGAAGTTATTGTCCCCGGGTTCCGTGCTGGATGATGTTCCGATGGCGCTCCCTAACGGCGGTTCCACCCATTATCCGATGAACCACGACAGGAAATTTCACGGATTGATTACGGTTAGAGAAGCATTGCTGCACTCTTATAACATCCCGGCCATCAAAGCAACCCAAGCGGTTACGCCTGCGGTCGGACTTGATTACGTAAAAAAAATGGGCGCCTCTCATATCGAGAAAAGTGACGAGCATCTGGTCTCGGGCATCGGAGGCCTTGCGTACGGTTTAACTGTTGAGGAAGCCACGAGCGCTTACACAACGTTCGCAAATGCGGGGCTATGGAAGGAATCCCATCTGGTTACAAAAATTGTTGATCGCAACGGGAAAGTGATCTATCAACACAAGCCGAAGGAAACCAGGGTATTTTCCCCGCAAACCGCGTATGTTCTGACTGACATGATGCGGGATATTGTGAAGCGGGGCACGGCGTCAGGTATCGGATCCCATTTTCCGGGACGGCCGATCGCCGGAAAAACAGGTACAACTGACGGCACCACCGATTCCTGGTTCATTGGCTACACACCAAGCGTCACCCTTGGGATTTGGATCGGATATGACATTCCTTACCCAATGGATCGTTTGAGTCGGACAGATTCATCGGGAGTACGCCCGATCCTGTTGTGGAATGGCATTATGGATCGCGTGTATCCGAAAATGCCTGTGGCAGAAGGCGAATTCCCTGGCATGCCGACCGGTATTGTTCGTGCTGAGGTTTGCACCAAGTCGGGCAAAATCCCGACAGACCTCTGCCGGGCTTTAAATACTGTAACCACCGACTTGTTTGTAGCAGGCACCGAACCAAAAGAAGCCTGCGATGTTATGGTGAAAGTAAAATATGTTGAAATCAACGGCAAGAAATACTTGCTGAACGACAAAGTCAGCACTTTTGGCGGAATCGTCAAGGAAGGAATCTTTATTAAACGCCAGCCTTACACAGTGCCGCCCGGATTCCCGAAACCTTTGGATGCAGATCTGGAACTGCCGAAGGAATTCGGAAATGACGAAAAAGACGGCCCGAGCTTGCCATCACCAACCGGTTTGAAAGTGACCGGAAGTACCCTTACTTCCATTTCGCTCGGCTGGAATGGAATTCAAGGCGCAGAGGGATATGTGGTTCTCCGCTCTACCTCGCCAACAGGACCGTTTGATATTGTATCTCAGCTCTTAACAAGCACCGAGTATACTGATTCGACGATACAACCCGGAACCACTTATTATTACAAAGTGGCGACCGTTGCCGACGGAGCCATTCAACCGGCAAAAGAATCTGTGTCCGTAACACCGGGTCAGCCGAATGAAGTTGGACTCCCTGCGCCAACAGGGCTCACCGCATCAAGCAGTCCGGCCGGAATCACTGTTTCATGGAAACCTGTATCGGGAGCCGCCCAGTACGTTCTTTACAGAAGCCTGGACGGAACGTCATATGATGTGTTGAGCATCCTATCCGGTACCAGCTATCAAGATGTGACTGCATCAGGCGCAAGCGTTTGGTACAAAGTTGCGGCAAAAAATGAATCTTCCACATCTGCCTACTCTGCACCTGTTAAGGTGGGAAGCACTGCCCCTGCGCCCGCTCCCGCCGCTCCTACATTGTCGGTGAAAAGCGAAGGGACGGGCAGTCTGAGGCTCACTTGGAACTCGGTATCTGGCGCAGTTCACTATGTGATTGAGCGAAACGACGGGACTTCCTGGCAGCAAGTTGCTGAGGTGACAGGAACCGATTATACCGATACGAATTTGGAGGACGGAGTCACTTACTCCTACCGGGTGAAAGCTGTGAACTCAGCCGGTCAGGTTTCCTCCCCGTCCAACGTGGCAAGCGGAAAACCATAAGTTGAAAAAAACGAGAATCCGGGATAGACCTGAAGATATGATAAAGCAGGGTCTATCCCTTTTTCGCTGGCGATTTCCCGTTCCCTCCACAATATTTTTCTGCCGGCGATCATATACATCAACCATGGTTTGTTTGAGACCCGCGCCTGGATTGAAGGGGCGATTGAATCCGGTATTCGGGCCGCTTATGAAGTTCATCATGCCACGGACGAATCCGGGACAAATCAAAGGTAAAAGCAGGTAATAAAAAGAGCTCCTACTTTGCTACTTTGCGTATTATACGCAAGGTAAGAGCCTGATTTTTTGGTTATTTCAATGTCACAATCGTAACCCCTGTATGTCCTTCGCCGTGCTCGCCGATTCTGAAAGAACGAACCTGCGGGTGGTTTCGCAAGAATTCATGTACCCCCGCCCTGAGTGTTCCGGTCCCTTTTCCATGAATAATGGATACCTGCGACAAGCCCGCCATAACCGCATTATCTAAATACCGGTCAATCTCGTAGGCAGCCTCTTCGATCGTTGAGCCGCGCAAATCCAACTCCAGCTTGGTGGGTTCGTCTGATTTTCGGGTCACAATGCCGCGTGTTTTTTCCTGTTTCTTCTCTTCCAGTTTCTCCAATTCGGACAATTTGATTTTCATCTTCATGGCGCCGATTTGGACAAGAGCTTCATTCGACCCGACCTCCAAAACGGTTCCCCTTTGATTAAACGTCAAAACCTGCACTGAATCGCCGGTACGAATCTCTTTAGCCTCGTTTACTTTGCGTTGGATCCTTCGTTCGCGACGGGTAGGTGCCGCCGCTTCCAATTTTTTGCGCAGTTCAATCAGATGGTGCTCTTTAAAGCTAGTCTGTTCCTGATCGCGAATTTTGCGCAGTTCTTGGATAATCTCCTGAGCTTCCCGTTCTGCTTTTTTCACAATTTCACGAGCTTCCTCCTCGGCCCGTTCCACCATGCGTTCCTGTTGAAGCAGGAACTGCTCACGTTCTTTTTCAAATTGCCGGCGCAGCGATTCGATTTCTTTACGCATCGCCGCCGCTTCCTGCCGGTCCTTCTCCGCTTGAAGCTGGTTCGCTTCCAGCTTGCGAATCAAATCGTCAACCTGTACATCTTCCGTGGTCATTCGGGACTTCGCATCTTCAATGATTTCCTTGCGCAGCCCCAGTCGTTCGGAGATTGCAAACGCGTTCGATCGCCCGGGAACCCCGATTAACAAACGGTAAGTCGGGCGAAGGCTTTCCACATCAAATTCAACGGAAGCATTGATCGCCTCCGGTTGGGAGTAGGCGTATGCTTTGAGCTCGCTATAGTGGGTGGTGGCAACTGTTTTGGCTCCCCGTTTCCGAAGGAATTCAAGAATGGCTTGCGCGAGGGCAGCGCCTTCCGCCGGATCGGTCCCCGCTCCCAATTCATCGAGGAGAACCAATGAGCGGAAATCCATTTTTTCAAGAATTTCAGTGATATGGGTCATATGACTGGAAAAAGTGGACAAGCTCTGCTCAATGCTTTGTTCATCTCCAATATCCGCGAACACTTCATCAAATGTTGAAACTTCGCTTCCCTCATCAGCCGGAACATGCAGTCCTGACATTGCCATCAGGCTCAGAAGCCCAATCGTTTTCAGTGTGACGGTTTTCCCGCCCGTATTTGGACCGGTAATGACGATCAAATTAAACTCATCGCCAAGCCGAATATCAATGGGCACTGCTCGACTGCGATCCAATAAGGGATGTACCGCTTTCTTCAGCCGGACTCGTCCTTCATCGTTTACTCTTGGAAAAGCCGCCTTCATCTCATGAGCCAAGCTCGCTTTGGCAATAATAAAATCGATCTCAGCCAGAGCCGCGAGCCCGGATTGCAAAATCTCCGCCTCACTGCCCACCAGCGCCGTCAATCGAGTAAGGATGCGTTCGATTTCCCGTCTCTCCTTGACTTCCAATTCACGCAACCCGTTGTTCAATTGGACAACAGCCGCCGGTTCAATAAACAAGGTGGCTCCCGAAGAGGATTGGTCGTGGACAATTCCGCCAAATACTCCTCGATATTCCGCTTTGATCGGGATGCAATAACGGTCATTGCGGATCGTTACAATCGCTTCCTGCATCATTTTTTGGCAGTCGGGACTCCGTAGAATGGAATCGAGTTTGTCTCGAACCCTCGCTTGTGTTTGGCGAATCTCATTTCGCACGCTTTTGAGTTCCGGCGACGCGTGATCCGCAACTTCTCCATTGTTGTCAATTGCCGCCCGAATTTCTTCCTCAACCGGGCGAAGTTCAAACACTTCTCCCGCTAAACCTTGCAAAGTCGGGATCGGATGCTCATTCGAAATATCGAGCAAAAACTTGCGGAGACGACGTCCCGCCATGATGGTATCGGCTACATCAAGCAGTTCCTTCGCATCGAGCATACTACCCACTGCGGATCGTTTCACCGCCTGCCGTATATCGCGAATTCCTCCAAAAGGGATCAGCCCTTTCAGACGGTACACGGTTCTTCCTTCTTCCGTTGCGGCAAGCGCTTGCCGGACTTCATCCAAGTGGGAAACCGGCTGCAGCTGCTCCGCCAATTCCTTCCCCATGTTGGTGCTGGCGTGATTTATCAGTTTTTCTATGATTTTATGATATTCGAGTACACGAAGCACCCGCTGATTCATATGCTTTCCTCCTGTGGCAACATTTTCTGCTATAGAATCCCTCACTTGCGGTGACACTAACTGTGAGCTGGACCCTTACCTATTGTAACATCAAAGGAGGCGTTTGGTGATGAGTAACTTGGTGGGAGTTATCGTGCGATTTGTGGTCTCAGCCATTGTTTTGATGATTGTAGGGTTTATCGTTCCCGGTTTCACAGGTCTCACTTTCTTCAGCGCCATCTTGGCTGCCATTGTAATCGCAGCGCTTGGTTGGGTGATTGAGCGTCTGTTTGGGCGGGAGGTCTCTCCGTTCGCGAGAGGAATTGCAGGCTTTTTATCTTCCGCTGCGGTGATTTATATCGCACAATGGTTTGTGCCTGGTATGCGCGTAACTATTCTGGGAGCCCTGCTCGCTTCGCTTGTGATCGGTATCATCGATTTGTTTGTACCAAGCAATGTTATGCGGCGTGGGACAGCTGGTGACCGAGACAGAATAGGGGATCGTCGAGACTAATCGAGCATTTTGCGGGGCATGTTGGCTCAGGGGCCGCTCTCTTACGTCTTATTTGTCGGCATGCTCCTCGAATGCTCTTTTTCTTTTCTGCCGTAAAAATTGGTCCAGCCGTTCCGCACTCCATGTGTTAATTACATCGTCAGCGGTAAGCCAGGCTCTTCTGGCGGTAGCCACTCCAAGACGCATGGAAGATAGCTCATCCACTTCATGGGCATCCGTGTTGATTGCCAATTTCACACCGAGCTCTCGTGCCCTTTTGCCGCCAGATCATTCAGATCCAAACGGTTGGGGGTACAGTTCATTTCGATCACAGTACCCGTTTCTGCGGCTTTGTCGGAGTGAGCGTATCCCATTCAGAATGTTCTCTTCCGCTTTCGGGCCAAATCCGCTTAACGCCTGAATCCGATGTTCTTTGCAAGCAAGCTCCAATTCATCGATCGTTCGGATTTGTAATTCTGATAGATCCGTTTGATCGACTTTGGACCAATTCCCGGAATCTGAAGCATAAGGGGCAGCTCACCGGGCAGCTTCTCCTGCAGCTCAGTTAAAATCGGACTCGTTCCGGTACGAACCAAATCCCGAATCACCTTTGAGATTCCTCGCCCAATTCCTTGAAGCTCGTGCAGACGCCCTTTCTCGATTATTGGCATTTGGAAACGTGCAACCGCATCCGCCGCATTTCGGTAGGCTCGAACCTTGAAAAAATCCTCCTCCGTCAATTCCAACAATGTCGCGATTTGACTCAATCGATAGGCTATCTGTCCGTTGTTCACGTTGGCACCTCCTAGAGGATACGGTGCCCAAGAACCCCAAAAATACTAAATAACAGACTGCCGGAATTCCAGCAGTCTGTATAAATGTTTCTAGAAACGATTGTCAAACAACAACCGGCTCAGCCCGGTGTCCAACAACGTGGAAGCAACCTGAGAATTCTTGATTGCTGTTTGTATTGCAGGGGCTGGAAGGTAGGAACCCAGATTCACGGCCACAATCAGGATCAGCACCCCGACAATCAGACCGGCCAATAACCCCGACACCCGATTAATAAAGGAAAGGCCGGGCAGGGAAACAACAAGGTCAATCATCCGTCCGGCGATTCGGGTCATCAGTAAACCGGTTATAAAAACCAGTCCAAACGCAATTACTCCGTATCCGCTTTGAATCACATTTTGGGCAAGAGCGGTTCCCAGATTCGCAAGTCCCGCCTCCGTGGAAGAAGGTACACTGCTTTTTCCCAATACGGCTTGAAGCCATGTTGCCATGGTGGGACTGTATGTTTTTGCTGCCCAATAGGCGACAAACATCCCGACGAAATTGACCACCTGCATGACGAATCCGGTTCGGTAGCCATTCCAAATAAAATAGAGAAGGATCCCTGTCAATAGAATGTCCGTAACTGTCACAGTTCAAATCTCCCTTGGGGCCGTTCCTGTGAACGTTCCAACAGCTTTAGCAATTCTTCGTATTCCTGCCGCAACCGCAAATATTCGTCCGCGATATTGACAGCAGCCAGCACCGCCAGGCGATTCAGATCCAGGCGGGGATTGCTTTTGGCGATTTCTCGCATCTTATCATCTACAAGGCCGGCTACCAACCTCATGTGTTCGACAGAAGCTTTGCCGCGAAGTTGGTATTCATGCCCGTATATATCTACTCGAATTCGATTGTTTTCCTCTTTCTGCAAGGGACTCGCCCCCTTTATAACAGTCTCTATACTTTTCGTTTCAGAAAGAGTAAAATCCTGCATCAGGCGCGAAGTTCCGCTTGGAATCCTGTTTCCAGAGATTCTACAACTTTATTGTGCCGAACCTGTACTTCTTCATCCGTAAGAGTTCTGTCTTCCGCTCGATACACGATGGAGAATGCAACTGATTTCTTGCCAGATTCCACCTGTTCGCCTTGATATACATCAAATAAACGGACTTCCTCCAACAGATCGCCCGCTGCTTCCCGAATTGCGAGTTCCAAAGAACCTGCCGGAACATCAAGCGGCACAACGACTGCCAAATCTCTTTCAATCGCAGGGAATTTCGGAAGCGCGCGGAATTCGATTTTGGGTTCAACTGCTTTTTCCAGAGCCGCCAGATTCAATTCGAAGTAAAACGTTTCTTTCAAATCCCACGCTTCTTCCGCACTTGGATGAAGCGAGCCCACATAGCCTATCATTATCCCTTTGGCCTCAATCGAAGCGGTACGACCCGGATGCATGCCAGGAACAGTTACCGGCTGATAACGTGCGTCTGGAATGCCAAGGTTCCGAAGAAGCGATTCCACAATCCCCTTTACCGTGTAAAAATCGACCTTTCGAGCCTTCTCCCCAATTGCCAAAGGTCCGAAATTTCCGGTAAAGATCCCTGTCACCTTGACATCCTCGCTGGGCAGCTCGGTGACCGGCAATTCTTTGGTTACAAACACTTTGCCGATCTCGAACAAAGCCAGATCCAGATTCTTGCGATTCAGATTGTACTGGACCACTTCCACAAGACTCGGCAGAATTGTTGTTCTGAGAACCTTGCGTTCATCTGACATCGGAAGCGCAAGAGGAAGCTGTTTCCGCAGCGGGGAGTCTTCTTCCAACCCGAGCGGTTCCATCCATGTTGGATTCGTAAAGCTGTAAGTCAACACTTCGAACAGCCCCATCCCCGTCAGAAGCTCCCGGATCGTCCGGCGCAGACGCTGCTGGGAAGTGAGTCCACCTTGAGACAGGACTCCCTCCGGCATCGTGGTGCCGATCTTGTCATACCCATGCAAGCGCGCCACTTCTTCAATCAAATCAATTTCTCGGGTGATATCAGGTCGACGGGTGGGGACCACAACTGAAATTGTGTCATTGTCCACACGGCTCGTTTCAAATCCCAGCTTGCGCAGAAGTACCTCAATTGTATCATCCGACAGACTTGTTCCCAACACCTGATTGGTCCGACTCACACGAAGCTGGAGATGCAATGGTTCCGCCTGTTGTTGAACCAGTTCCGCAGCGGTTCCGACAAGTTCTCCCCCGCCAAGTTCCGCAATCAGAGCTGCCGCCCGTTTCAAAGCGGGACGCATCACCGCCGGATCGATTCCCTTCTCAAAACGCATCTGTGCTTCTGAACGGAGCCCTAATTTCTTGCCTGTTTGGCGAGTTGTGCCCGCCTCAAAACAGGCTGATTCCAACACAATATCGGTGGTGGTATCGCGAACCTCCGAGTTCTCCCCGCCCATAACGCCCGCGAGTCCCACTGCTCGCTTCGGATCTGCGATCACCAGCATGGAAGGATCAAGGGAACGCTCTTGTCCATCCAGAGTCACGAGATTTTCGTTCTCCTTGGCCTGCCGCACCACAATGGTCGACTCGTTAATTTCGGACAGATCGAAAGCATGCAGCGGTTGACCGTACTCAAACATCACATAGTTGGTGACATCCACAATATTGTTGATCGGTCTGACTCCAACCGCAAGCAATCGCATCTGCAGCCACAGCGGAGACGGTTTGACTTGGATGCCTTTTACAACTTGAGCCGCATATTGCGTGCAGTTGGGAGATTCGATTCGAACTTTCACCGGAGATTCGACAGAACCGGTTTGCTTTGTACTTGGCTCCTCTACAAACTTTGGTTTTTTTCCGAGAATAGCCGCCACTTCGTAAGCGACTCCCCGATAGTTCAAACAATCCGCACGATTCGGGGTTAACTCAAGCTCCATTACCACATCGTCCAAGCCGAGCACCCGCAGCATCGATTCGCCAACCGGTGTATCTTCCGGAAGGATATACAACCCTTCGGTTTGTTCCTTTGGAAGAAGCTTGATATCCATTCCCAATTCGCTGGCGGAGCAGAGCATGCCTTGCGATTCAACGTCACGCAGCTTCGCTCGCTTAATCTTTACGCCACCGGGCAGCTCTGCTCCCACAACAGCACAAGCGACTTTTTGACCTGGCTTCACGTTCGGGGCGCCGCACACGATTTGCAGTTTTTCCGGTCCACCCACATCAACTGTGCACACTCTCAGGCGATCGGCGTTTGGATGTTGTTCCGTATGCAATACATGTCCTACGACAACATCTTTAATTCCTTTGTTCAGGGGCTCGATCACTTCAACCGGAATTCCGTGGTTTGTCAGCAGATCGGCCAATTTTTCCGGGGTCATGTCAGCTCCCAAATCGATATATTCCTGCAACCATTTGTATGAGATTTTCATAAATCAACACCCTCTCCCTAGCCGCGGTTCATGAATTGCTTCAAGAAGCGAACGTCATTTACATAGAAATGGCGAATATCGTCCACTCCGTACTTCAGCATCGCGATCCGTTCGATGCCCATCCCGAAAGCAAATCCTGTATATTCTTCGGAATCGTAACCGGACATCTCCAGCACTCGAGGGTGCACCATTCCCGCTCCCAGGATCTCAATCCACCCCGTGTGCTTGCAGATTCTGCAGCCGTCGCCATGACACGCATAGCAGCTTACATCCACCTCCGTACTCGGTTCGGTGAACGGGAAGTAGCTGGGACGCAGACGAATTTGCTGTCCCTGTCCAAACATTTGACGGGCGAACGTCAACAGAATTCCTTTTAAATCACTCATCCGGATATTCCGGTCAACCACGAGTCCTTCCACCTGCGTAAAGACGTGTGAATGGGTGGCATCATCATCGTCACGACGGTAGACGCGACCGGGACAAATGATTCGGACCGGCACCGTTCCTTTTTTCGCTTCAAGAGTCCGTACTTGAACGGGGGAAGTATGTGTACGCATCAAAATTTCTTCCGTCAAATAGAAAGTATCCTGCATGTCTCGAGCAGGGTGATTTTTCGGCAGATTGAGAGCTTCAAAGTTGTAATAATCTGTTTCCACTTCCGGACCTTCGGCGACTTCGAAACCAAGTCCGATAAAAATATTTTCGATCTCCTGAATCACTCGGGTAAGCGGATGGATTACGCCTGCGGGAAATGTTCTTCCCGGCAGTGTAACGTCGATCGTTTCCGATTGAAGCTTCTGCTCCAACGCAGCGCGGCGAAACTCGGTTTCTTTCTCTTCGTACGCCTGTTCCAGTGCCTCTCGCACTTCGTTGACCAGCTGCCCGATAATGGGGCGCTCTTCCGCAGATACCTGGCCCATTCCGCGCATGATGGAGGTTAGTTCCCCTTTTTTGCCAAGATACTGCACTTTCCAATCAATCAGCTCATTTTGTTGTACTCGTTGTGCGAGATCAGCCAATGCTTTCTCGCGAAGTTCCTGTAGCTGTTCTTTCATTCGAATCCTCCCCATCGATTTCATAAAGAAAACCTTTCGTCCAAAAAGGGACGAAAGGTTGTAAATTCCGTGGTACCACCCTAATTAAGCAGACGCCGCCCAACCAAAGAATGGCGCCATTCTGCTTCACTTCGTTACGATAACGGGACATTCCCGGCCTACCCTACTCGAATATCCTTCTCACTCGGATTCGTTCAGGCGGCAGCTTCAGAGTGAACTTCCGCACAGTGTGTCCTGAAGATGCTTGCAGTCTACGGCATCTTCTCCCTGGAAGGCACTTGCTGTCCGTACTCTCTCCTGCATTGCTGTTCGTTTTTGGAATTTCAGTACTTAGTATAGTACAGTGAATAGAGGAACGCAAGAAGGTATCAAATAATGCAGGGTATGCTGCACTACCCCCGCTCCCGACCCGGCAGAAACTTCGCATGGAAAAAGATTTCCACTCCTGCTACCAGCAGCCCCGTAATGACTGCAAATGTCCACGTAACCCGCATGCCCGGCAATATAAAATTGCCTAGGTAGGTGATCACAGCCGCCATGAGAAAATCGGAAAACACGGCCACAATATGATTGGAGATGGTCGGAATCACACGATCCGCCACAAAGCCAACTATTGTAATAACCGTTCCCAATAGTACCGCATGAAAGAGGTTCATTACTCCATATAAAGGAAAAAACAAACCAATAAATAAAACTGCCGCAACTGTGCCCAACCATTTGATCAGAAATGAAGTGATGAGTCCATACCGCACAGAAGACACCTCCTATGCGGTAGAATGCCCGGATTATTTCACATTTACCCAAATTCCTGCAAATAAGGTGAGGACGAATGCCATAAAGAAGGTGATCATAATAACTCTTTTGGGAAAAATTCTCGGGAACAAAAACAGATTCCGAATATCGATCATCTGCCCGATTACCAGGAAGCCAAGTACACCGCCGTTCGTTGTCAACCCGGCGAGAGAGCGTGCCACAAACCCGTCAGCAGCCGAACACAGCGAGAATAGTATTGCAAGTCCCATCATCGCAAGTACCGAAAATACTGGATGTTCCCCGACCGGAGCGAGCGCGGATGAAGGCACAAATGTTTGCAGCAACGCGGCTACCGTTGCACTTAGAACTACAAATCCCATAATCTCGAAAAACTCTGCAATTGCATGCTGAATGACCGAACCGGTCACCTGTTTGATGGAACGTTTGGCAGGCATTGTTCCGGTAGAAGCCAATTCCAACACCGTTAATTCCTCCGGCCGAAGGGGCGTTTGAATTGCCTTTCGGGATTCAAGTAAAAGAAGCACCCAACCGATCGATACAGCAACCCCAAAAGCCGCAGCCGTTCGCGCCCACATCATGGTCGGATTCATTCCAAACGCCACAAAGGTGGCCAACATTGTCATCGGATTTACAACAGGTGCCGCCAGTACAAATGACATAGCCGCTGAAACGGGAACCCCTTTTCGCATCAGACTGCGGGCCATCGGAATCGTCCCACAATCACATACCGGGACAAGAAATCCGAGAAAAGAAGAAGCTACTACAGCAAGCCCTTTATTCTTCGGCAGCATTCGAAGCATCCGTTCACGAGACACAAATTCCTGGATCAGCGATGACAGTATCACTCCCAACAGAACAAACGGCAGCGACTCCAGGACAATCGACAGAAAAATAGTCTGAGCTGCTTGCCACATCGTCAGTTCCCCCCTGAAATGCCGGTCTTCCCAAACGGATAAAGGTACGGCTCTTTCGGCTCATCGATGATTTTGATCTCATGGGCCTCGAGCACCGGTTTGTCCTCATAACCATAGTACCAGCTGACCGGCGGAACCTGATCGATCTCCGGAGACTTTCGCGTGGACAGAGTCGCATCAATCTGGATCCATGTATCATTCTTATATTTTGACGCTCCTTCCACCTCCACGGTCACCCCAACAGGCAGTGTGTCGGCAGCACAATGCACCATTACGTAACGCATAATCACCATCCGATTCTCCGGCCATCCGTCCGGATGGTATACGAACCCCGTATACTTGTATCTTTGATTGAAATAGTTCTCTGGTACAATCAAAATATTATTCATCACTTCATACATCGAAACTTCTGAACCCGTTTCGGGTTTCGCCGGAAGCGAAGCACCCTCCACCTTCACTTTCGGCACACTTGCCAAATCAACGGTTTTCGCATTGGCCGGTTTGGCGTACATCCCACTGCTTAACATGGAAGTGCCGAGCGATTGTGTAGGGACCGCCATCCCCAGTACCACCGGCAGTATCAGTACAGCCCATATTTTTTGCACACGATGGTCATGGTCGTGATCGTGACCGCAATTCTCACCATGCTCATGACAGCACTCATCTCCAACACATCGCATTGTCAGAAACGCGTAAGCGGTCATCATAATCAGCACCCCAACCGTAACAGCCAGCAAGACCATCATATGAGGAGCAACCAGCTTTCGGATTTCCCCCGTCCAGAACAATTTCAGAAGAAGTGCCGTGAACCCCGACAAGATAATCCCCTGTATGAATCGGCCTGCATCCACTCTCATTTTGTGTATCATTTACCTATACCTCCAAATGATGCTTCTCTTATCATTCAACAGAAAAAAGTGGAATCCTTTCATACGGACATCAAAAAACCTGTGGAAACTGAATCCACAGGCGTCATTCTTTCGTTTTTCTTTGTCGTAAAGTCTCGTACAAGATTATACTTGAGGCAATTGCAGCATTTAACGATTCTGCCTTACCAGGCATCGGAAGAGAAATCCATTTGTCGATTTGTTGTCGAATTTCCCCGGAAATACCATGCGCCTCCGAACCGATGACAATCGCAGTTCCCCCTGTCAAATCAACCGCATAAAGCTCTTCTTCCGCACCAGTCGAAGCGCCGATTACAGTCACATCATGCTGACGCAGCAACGGGAACAGTTCCCTCAGAGAAACTTCAATCACGGGCAGGTGGAAAAGTGACCCCATCGTAGCGCGAATTACTTTTGGATTGTAGAGATCGACACTGCCTGAACCAACGAATACTCCGGCCGCCCCCACCGCATCCGCGGAACGGATCATAGTGCCCAGATTCCCGGGATCCTGAATGTTGTCCAACACGAGATACAGAGGATTGGTTTTGCTCGCAATCAGTCCTTCCTTGTTATGTTGATACTGCCGGCCAATTGCGATGACTCCTTGCGGGGTTTTTGTATCTGCTACATGTTCAAGAACCGCCTGATTTACTTCAATCAACTCAATACCGAGTGAATGGGTGCCATTGACGATCCGATCCAATCGTCCTGTGGGAATCAAATCATCAAGAACCAGAATGGTTTCAAGTGGAGCCTGCGACTCAAGAGCGTCCTCCACAAGCCGAATACCTTCTATAAAAAACAGGTTGGTCTGATCCCGATACTTTTTCTGTTTTAACGCGGCCCAATCTTTTACCCGACTGTTACGGGTCGATGTGATGCGTTCCAATTCCACTCCACCTTTCTAAAAGCGTGCCCGGGCACGACTGTGCTCATGAAATTCTAAGCTTGTTCTTCCAGTTCCTGAAGATCATCATTCTTCCCAATTACAACAAGAACATCCCCTTGTTTAATCCTGTCCTGTGCCATGGGGGAAATATTGATTTTGTCTCCAGTTTTGATTGCCATCACCGTGCAGCCGAATTTTTTGCGGATATCCGATTCGGCCAATGTCTTTCCGACCATTTTCTCATTCGCTACAATTTCCACCATGCTGTATTCCGGGGATAACTCGATATAATCGAGGATATTTGGCGAGATCAGGTTGTGGGCCACTCGCACGCCCATGTCCCGTTCCGGATACACCACTTTATCCGCCCCAATTTTGGACAGTACTTTACCGTGCAATTCATTTTGGGCTTTCACAACGATTTGCTTCACACCTTGTTCCTTCAGGATCAAGGTCGTCAGAATGGAAGACTGAATATCTGCCCCAATTGCCACAACGACAACATCGAAGTTTCGGATTCCCAATGCTTTTAGGGCGTTCTCATCGGTTGAATCGGCTGTAACCGCATGTGTCACATAGTCCACCGCATCATGGATGCGATCTTCATTGGAATCAATCCCCAATACTTCATATCCCATTTCATACAGTTCTCTCGCAACGCTGGTACCAAATCGCCCCATACCTATGATCGCATATTGTTTCATTGAATAAACCTCCTCAGCCCACAAACAATTTTTCTTCCGGGTATTTGATTAACGCTTTCTCGTGAGCACGAACTGTCAATGCAAGCGCCAGTGTTACGGGTCCCACTCGTCCCGCAAACATGGTAAGTATAAGAATAAGCCTTCCAACGGGAGAAAGCTCGGGAGTCAAATTAGTCGACAACCCGACGGTTCCGAATGCCGATGTGGCTTCAAAAAGAAGTCGAATAAATTCTTTGTCTTCGGTTAATGTGAGTACAAATGTGACACCTATCAACAGGAGTGCTGCCATTACAGCCACAACGAACGCTTTATAAATGGTTCTCGGGTCGATTCGTTTTCGGAAAGCCACTGTGCTGTCTTTACCCGTAATTACGCTGACTACATAGAGCAGGATCACAATTGTAGTAACTGTTTTAATCCCGCCGCCGGTTGAACCGGGGGATGCCCCCACAAACATTAACAGAATCGTCCAAAGCAAGGAAGCGTCGGAAACGGATCCGTAATCGATTGTCGCGTATCCGGCAGTTCTTGCAGTAGTAGAAGCAAACATGGAAGCCAGAATCTTTCCCTCCCAGTCCAGTGCCCCTAGCGTTTTGGGATTGTTCATTTCCAGCAGAAAGTATCCAATCGTTCCGACAAGTAATAAAGAACTCGTCATGATCAGGACCAATTTTGTATGAAGTGATAACCGTTCCGGTTTCGGCGCCTTCCAAAGGTCAACCATAACCGTAAATCCGAGCCCGCCAAGGATAATCAACAACATCACTACAAAATTGACAGTCGGATCATCGACAAATCCGGTAAGACTTCTAAAATCCCCGAACAAATCAAAACCAGCGTTGCAAAAAGCTGAAATTGCATGAAAAATCCCATAGTAAATGGCCCGATCAATCGGCATCACCAGTGCAAAGCGGAATGCCAGAATCGCGGCGAAAAACAGTTCAATTCCAAGTGTGATTAAGACAATATTGCGGGCAAGCCGAATAACCCCCTCCATCGAATTGACGTTCAGGGCCTCTTGGATGACCAGTCTTTCTTTTAATCCAATCCTTCTTCCGGTAAAAATGATGATAAAGGTGGCCACGGTCATAAAACCAAGCCCGCCAATCTGGATTAAAGACAGGATCACGAGCTGCCCAAACAGATTAAACTGGGTCAAAGTATCCACTACAACCAATCCGGTGACGCAAACGGCAGAGGTGGCAGTGAACAGGGCGTCAATAAAGTTCAATCCCTCTCCGCTCTTGGAAGCGATCGGCAAACTCAGCAGGACTGCCCCAATCAGGATTAATGCTGCGAACCCCACTGTCAAAATACGGGCGGGGGTCAACCACTTTTCGAGCATCGTTTGTGCCATAACTGTTCCTCCAAAACAAACCCATTCCTGAGTAGAATACCCATACTTGTCATCAATTAAAAAACGGCGCAGCTTCCCGTTAATTGTTGAAAAAAGGGATAGACCGCACCGTATCGAAGCTCAGGCTCATCTCCCTTGCTTTGGCCGACGAAGTTAGCTGACGGGTAGGATGGCAAGGAAACCAACATCCCTCCTGCACTGCGGCAGGATTAACCCCAAATACGTGGGTCCTCCGCTCCCGTAACGGGACTAGGCCTCAATCATAATGAACTTAGCATACTCCCTTCGAATTAAAGAAGCGAATCTTGCATCACTCTTTTTCCCACAAGAAACCATCCGAATTCGCCGTTTTCCCAAAGTTACCCTGTAATTTCACAGAAAATCTCCGGTTTTCTACACATCAGGCAAGCAAACAAAAAACTGGCGGTTCTCCAAACCACCAGTTGCCTGCTCTTATTTCTTCTCTTCTATTTCTGCAAGAATTGTGTTTGCTGCTTCTTCAATTGATAAAGAACCTTGGTCTCCCACTCCACGCTTGCGCACCGATACTGTTCCGGTTTCCATTTCTTGAGCACCGACAACGAGCATGTAGGGAACCTTCTGAAGCTGTGCTTCGCGGATCTTGTAGCCGATTTTTTCATTCCGATGATCAAGTTCAACCCGGATTCGCTTGCTCTTCAGATATTCGTACACCTTCTGGGCATACTCCTCAAAAGCAGGAGAGATCGTCAGGATTTTTGCCTGAACCGGAGCCAGCCAGGTCGGGAACGCCCCTTCATACACTTCAATCAGGTACGCGGTCATCCGTTCCATCGTACTCAGGATTCCACGGTGAATGACAACAGGGCGATGCATTTTGCCGTCTTCTCCCACATATTCCAAACCAAATCGTTCCGGCAGCAAAAAGTCAAGCTGCGCAGTCGAAAGGGTTTCCTCCTTCCCGATTGCAGTCTTTACCTGCACGTCGAGCTTGGGGCCGTAGAAAGCCGCTTCTCCCTCAGCTTCCACATATTCAAGTCCCATCTCATCCATCGCTTCTTTCAACATGGATTGAGCCTTTTCCCACATCTCGTCATTCTGGAAGTATTTCTCTGTGTTATTCGGATCGCGGTAGGACAGACGGAACCAATAATCCTGGATGTGGAAGTCTTTGTAAACACGCTGAATCAATTCGACAACTTTACGAAACTCCGACTTGATCTGATCCGGACGACAGAAAATATGCGCATCGTTAAGGGTCATCGCCCGTACCCGCTGCAGACCCGAGAGTGTTCCGGACATCTCGTAACGGTGCATCATACCGAGTTCTGCAATGCGCAGAGGGAGATCACGATAGCTCCGCATGTCATTTTTATAAAGCATCATATGGTGCGGGCAGTTCATGGGACGCAAAACCAACTCTTCATTGTCCATTTTCATGGGCGGGTACATATCTTCGTGATAGTGATCCCAATGCCCTGAGATTTTGTACAGTTCGACGCTCGCCAAGTGAGGAGTATAGACATGCTCGTATCCGAGACTTTCTTCGAGATCCACGATGTAACGCTCGATTGTCCGGCGAATGCGGGAACCGTTTGGCAGCCAGAGCGGAAGTCCCTGTCCGACTTCTCTGGACAATGTAAAGAGCTTCAGTTCTTTCCCGATACGGCGATGATCACGCCGTTTCGCTTCTTCCAACTGCTTCAGGTATTCTTCCAACTGGGACTGTTTTGGCCATGCAGTTGCGTAAATTCGCTGCAGCATTTCATTTTCCGCATTCCCACGCCAATAGGCTCCTGCAATGGAAAGCAGCTTGAATGCCTTGATCCGTCCGGTGGAGGGCAGATGCGGCCCGGTGCAAAGGTCGGTAAATTCCCCTTGGTGGTAGATCGATAGCACAGTGTCTTCCGGAAGGTCGTTAATAATCTCAACTTTAAACCGGTCGCCGCGCGCACTGAACATTTTAAGCGCTTCTTCGCGGGAGATCTCCTCACGCTGAATCGGGAGATCTTCTTTCACGATCTTTTCCATTTCTTTTTCGATTAACGGGAGATCATCGGGTGAAAAAGAACGGCCGGAAAAATCATAGTAAAATCCGTCTTCAATTACAGGTCCAATCGCAAACTTTACGTCCGGCCACAAACGGGCAACCGCTTGTGCCATCAGGTGAGCATTGGAATGACGCAAGGTTTCGAGACCTTCAGGGTCATCGTAAGTAAACAGTTCAACTTTGGCGTCTTCCGTAACAGGCGTGTTCAGATCCACCAATTTGCCGTTGATCTTTCCCACCACCGCGTTTTTCTTCAGACCCTGCGAGAGTGAAGCAGCAATATCCAATAACGTGGTTCCTGCTGCGTATGTTCTTACAGAACCGTCTTTCAGTTCGACTTGAATTTGTTTTTCGACATCTACAGCCATGTTTGAAATCCTCCCAAAAACGGGCCCATCAAAGTGAAACGAAGGACCCAAATAGTAGTAAAGCTAGCGAAATTAAAAACGCTTTCGTGCCTCACAGATAACTCTGCAAGGACGAAAGCGTGTCGCTTACGTGGTTCCACCTTGATTTAATCCGGAAAATTTCCAGATTCTCATTGTCCCGTAACGGGGGATATCCGTCCCGAACTACTGACGACACCCCACAAAGTGACGTGACAATGCAGCACAGAACGGGAACCGCGGCAAGGCCGCGCAAGGTCTCGCTAAATGCTAAAGCATAAGTCTCGCCATGTTGCGGGAACCCCAAACATAAAATGCTATCGGGGGCGAGTTCATCCGAGATGCTACGAGGGGGTCATTCCTTTGCCGTTACGCAAGAGTGCTTTCAGCCCACGACACTCTCTCTCTGGGAGTCGTACAAACGAACGCTGTCCTCGATCATCGCCTTCGAGTTTAATTGTAATGTCAATAATGATAATTTTTTTATTTGGAATAGTCAAGAGGGAAGTGACCATTTTGATCCCAACATTCCAACGGAGTTTGACACATTGTGCACCCGCTGCATAAAGTCACTCGCTCTTCAAAAACCCTTTTCACCGTATCGACCAAAACTTCATCGTCCGAAACACGGTTAGGTAAATGAATCTTAACGGAAAGGGGTGCCAGCGTAATTAGAGTGGAAATAATCATGTCATCTTGCTGCAGATCGGCATCCATCAAATCTTCAGCAAAACGGTTCAGGTCTTCATCGGTAATCTGGAACCCGTCGTGATCGACTAAACGAGTCCAACCCTCATCGAGAACCAAGTGTATCAGGGGCGAGCGGGATTGCTGCACACTCAGGAAGTGCCGCAGCAGCTTCACAAATTCCTGGTATTCTCGATCCATAAGATATTGGTCAATGGCCTGTTCAATCGCGAGATCCAAATCTTTGCTGTAATGACGCAACCGGAACCGGATAAACCCTTCCACATGCAAAACCGGGTTTTGCCTTACATAGCAGAATACATCCCGTTCGATTTCCGCCTGTCTGTACAAACGGGCGCTCGGTCTCCTGTAAGTTGATAAGTACTGGACAGCATTCTCGGTGAGATAGTCTACTTCATCGGCATCATAGTATGTATATTCTTTTGTAATCCGTTTGCGAATTCTGTTTTGTTCCCATTCCAATGTCAAGAAATCAGTGACGGCCTTTGCAACAGCAGTTTGTACTTTCTCGGCGTGGATCGCTTGTTTCCACTGGATTGTGTAATACCAACAATCACCGCACAGGCTTCTTCCCGTGGTGAATTCCACTCCGTTCAGTCGAAAATCCCGCAGTTCTCTTTCCAAGTAAAAAGCAAGCTGATCAAACAGCTTAGCGGTACCGATAGCGTATCGGTTCAAAACACCCACCCTTTCATCGTGAAAAGCACGCCCCCAAAGGTGTTATACAGTATATGTTTTGACCGTTCGCGTTATACAGGATTCAAAATAGCCGCTTGAAATCGGGTAGGAGGCTACCCATTAATTGAGTAGCCGGCCTCCCACACCACCGTACGTACCGTTCGGTAT
>NZ_JBHSHC010000033.1:0-123076 GCF_042652925.1 Effusibacillus consociatus | reverse complement strand
TTGACCGCACGGATGCGGTTGCTCTTAGCGGGGCTACCATCAATAATTAGACTCAAACGAGCCAAACTAAATTTATTCCTAGCTCCCTACACGATTCAGTTTTCAAAGAACGACTTAGATCAGGATGATCTATCCGCTAGCGTTGCGACGCACACGATGTGCTAGTGTCGAATATGCCACATGGACGTGGCGTTTCTATTCGACTTGACATGGACGTCAACGCTCTTAGCGGGGTTTCCTGTTCCAAAAACCTTAGCGTTCTTTGTACCCTTGGGGTGCAAAGAACGACTTGATCGAGATAATCCACTCCAGGTTATCGCCATGAATGACGATTTTCTTAGTGGAGATCCTTTTGTTTTTCGCTGTTGTCATCGCAAACAGCGACAAAAGCTATCTTATCACATCTGCACCAGCATTTCAACTGGTAAATTCTATTTTACATCGGATGTTTTTTTCGTCACTCGCGACCCGAACACTCTCGCGCTCTCTCGCGGCGACAAGTGATATCATATCATCTGCGGATTCGTTTCTCAATCCAAGAATCCCGCGATTTCCGAACAAAATCCGATAATAACTAAAAAAACCGCGAATAAGCACCTCATTCGTGAGCTTTTTCAAGTTTTAACACCAGTTCTCTGTCCATCACTTCGGCGACAATAATGCCTGTTACGATCAGACCTATGCCCAACCATTCACTCAATGTAACCGATTCCTTTAATAACAGCAAGGCGGCAACCACCGCCACCGGCAATTCAATCGAAGCCAACAAACCGGCCAAGGATCCGCCAACCACAGGAATTCCCTTATTAAACAGAATGGGAGGAATCACCTGCCCGAGACATCCGATCATCAATGCCCAAATCCACAAACCTTCCCCTAACGTGCCGTTCCAAAGAAATTTTGGCGGAAACACAATCGAGATAGAAACAAGCGATGCGCTGGCAATTACGAAAGAATTAATGATCGCCGGAGCCTTGCTTTCCACTTTCCCGTTCCAGAAAAGAAACAAACCATACGTAACGGAAGACAGCAAACCCAATAACAATCCGAAGGCGGACACCCGGCTCCAATCGGTCTCGAAAAGATTCACCGCAAACATCGTACCGATCATAATAAACGCCAGCGACAGCCACTTAACCGGAGACGGTTTTTTACGCGTCACAAGATAATCGATCACCATCACGATCCAAGCGAACTGAAACAGCAGCACGATCGCCAGGGAAGCTGGCAAATACTCCAGTGACACATAATAAAAGATACTGGTACCTGTTCCGAGGATTCCAAGGAAGGACAGCAATCGAACGTCCCGACGGGTGAGCTTCCGAAAAGCGTTCCATCTGGAAGCAATCAGCCCTGCCAACACCAGCAGGGAAAACGCATACTGACTGCTCGTCACATCCTGTGGAGTAAATCCTGCATCATAGGCCATTTTTACGATCGGACTTATCAGCCCGTAACTTGCCGCTCCAAGCAGCACCAAAAAACTGGCGGTCAGACGGTTCACATTCTTTTTCTCCTTTTAATCCCATCCGGATCAGATGGTCTCCATGGAACGAAGTCCGAGAAGATGAAGACACTTTCCAATTACGGTGCGTGTCGCACTGACGAGCGTGAGTTTTTGAATAATCCCATCCCGTTCGCCATCCAGAATCCGGGTCGTGTTGTAGTACCGGTTAAAAATCTGGCAGACATCAATTACAAACTTCGCCACAACAGACGGGTCATACTGCTCTGTCGCCCTCTCCATCACATTCGGGAAACGGCCCAACAATTTAACAAGCGACCATTCCACATCCCCGTTGATGGCCGTGACAGAACCCGGATCAAATGCTTGGGAATCATATTCGCCCTTGCGCAGCAAACTCGACAAACGAGCATAGGTGTACTGCACATAAGGCCCGGTTTCCCCGTCAAAGTTCAACGCTTCATCCCAGACGAAGTTGACGTCATTTACACGGTTGTTTTTCAAATCGTTGAAGATAATCGCACCCACACCAACAGCCTCTGCGACTTCTTCCTTGTTTGGCAGGTCCGGATTTTTCTCTTCGATGATTCCCCTTGCGACTTCCACCGCTTTTCGAAGCACATCTTCCAAGAAGACCACTTGGCCTTTCCGGGACGACAAACGTTGTCCATCAACAAACATCGTACCGAAAGGAACATGAATGCACTCTTTCTCTGCCCATTCATTGCCCATCAATTCCAAAACCTTAAACACTTGGCGAAAATGGAGTTTCTGCTCAGCGCCCACCACATACACCAAACGGTCGGCTCCCATTGCACGTTTCCGATACAACGCCGCTGCCAAGTCACGGGTAGCATACAAAGTGGCTCCGTCCGACTTCCGAATTAAACAAGGCGGCATATCATAAGCCGACAGGTCCACGATCTCCGCACCTTCGCTGGTCTCGAGCAGCCCTTTTTCCCGCAGTTCTTCTTCAACGGCATCCATCTTGTCATTATAGAAGCTTTCCCCTAAATAGTGATCAAACTCCACATTCAACAACCGGTACGTCTTCTCAAATTCGGCGAGTGAAATCTCAATGAATTTCTTCCAAAGAGTAACCGCCTCTTCTTCCCCATCTTCCAATGCTTTAAAAGCAGCCCTTGCCTCATCCTCCAACGCGGGACGCTGCTCCGCTTCCTGATTGAAACGAACGTACAGCGCAAGCAATTTCCGCACGGCATTATCGGACAGATCGTATTCATGACCCCAATTCCGGTAAGCGACAATGAGCTTTCCGAATGAGGTTCCCCAGTCACCCAAGTGATTGATTTTCATCACATCATAGCCTTGGCTGGTGTAGATATTGGCGATAGCATTCCCGATCATGGTCGAACGCAGATGGTGAATCGCAAATGGCTTTGCAATGTTCACCGAAGACATATCGATAGCAACCTTGAGACCCTTTCTTTCTTCCGAGTCTCCATATGTTTCCCCAGCCTGTCCAATGTTAGCCAGAACATCTCCTACCACCGCTTCCCGCTTCAGGAAGAAGTTCAAGTACCCGCCGACCGCAACCGCTTTTTCAAAAATGGGAAGCAGCCCGGCGTTTACCTTCTCTGCCAATTCAGCCGCAATCAGGTTTGGTGCCTTGCGAAACTCTTTGGCAAGCTGAAAACACGGGAAAGCCAGATCCCCGTGTGACTCCTCCTTTGGAATCTCAATTAAGTTCGAAATGAGTGCTGTATCCAAAGAAATATATTCTTTCAACTGTTCCACCAATTGTTGACGATACATTCCGCCGCCCCCTTAGCCAAAAGAAACAACCCCCATGTCCATGAGGGTCCAATATATATGAATCGTATTCAATCCGACAGATTATGTCAAGCGTTCTTAAATAACCCAATGGGTTCATTCCGCGTTCCGTTCATCCGCATCCAACCAACTCCCAGTGGTGTCCAACAACCGGTTCTGGTAATTGATGGATGAAAAAGTATGGTTGGCACCAAAGATCACTTCTTTATCGCACCTCCCGCGTGATCTTAACCAAAAGGCACGTTGGTAGAGGAAGCAGTAGTGCACCGGGATCACATCATCGTCGCTCCCATGAACAAGCAGCACATTGCCGACAAAATTCCGGGTCTGAAGAAGGGGCTGATATTTCGATAAGGATTCGAAAAACCGGGTGGTAAGCGAATACCCGCAATAATCAATATACCCCGATTGCAACAGTTGGTCATGCCTATTTTCACCGACAATTCGAGTAATATCTTTAAAAGGGTTCGCCACAGCCGACCACAAAATCAACGACTTGACTCGACTGTCTCCTGCGGCAGTAAGCAGCGCAAGCGCTCCACCAAGACTATGCCCGAGAAGTATGATTCGATCGGAATCAACCCCTTCGATCCCAAGTGCATAGTCAATGACATGCCGGGTTTGTTCAATTAAGTGATCTATTCCACCTTGTCCATAATCACCGGGACTTTCCCCACACCCCGCGTAGTCGAATCGAAGAACTATATGATGTCGTTCTGCAAGATACCGGGCGGTTTTCACAAACAGCCGGTCAACCCCGATTCGATTTCCAATGAACCCATGACAAATGATCACTATCGGGTGTCGCGCCCTGCTGACCTCGTTTTCGCCAGAGGTGTTTGACGGATAGTGTAATGTACCCGTCAGTTCTCTTTCACCTGCGGGTATACGCACAACCTCTTCCATGTTATCCTCTCCTCCCCCCCATTCAGGAAACATGTAATTTGGCATTTAAGCTTACCGAACCAACAGTCAAAACTTCTGATTCGTCTTGAGATTCCGTTCCAAACGGTTTCTCATGCGGAAATACCTTCAAAGTTTTGAATTTCACAAAAACAAGCTCATTTACTTTCAGACCAAGCTGCTGGTACCTGTCGTTACTGATCTCGGCTTGAATCAATTCACCTGTATCACTTCGTTTCAGATCAAGACGAGCAACCGGCCCGATAATATTGATGTGACAGATAGTCGCTTCGATGGCGTTTATGCTTTGATTTTCACTCTTGTCGTACCCGATCTCGATTTCAATGTCGTGCGGTCTGACATAGCAAATTGCAGCTGAACCCGCCAAATTCACATTTTCCGGCACCTTCATTTCGAGATTACCGATCCGAATCCTTCCTTTTTGCACCTGGCCGCTTACCACATTCACCCGGCCAATAAAGTTATACACAAAGGGGGTAGCCGGCTGCGAGTATACTTCCTCGGGCGTACCAATCTGTTCGATTTGGCCCTCATTCATGACCACGATTCGGTCAGCTACCTCCAACGCTTCTTCCTGATCGTGTGTAACGAATACACTTGTGATATTCAATTCATCATGAATGTTCCGAAGCCAAGTGCGCAGTTCCTGCCGAACCTTGGCATCCAAGGCACCGAACGGTTCATCGAGCAGCAGCACCTTGGGTTCCACCGCCAACGCTCTGGCTAACGCCACTCTTTGGCATTGGCCGCCGGAGAGTTGAGAGGGATATCGCTTGGCAAATTCCTCGAGCTGCACCAATCGGAGCAGTTCGTGGACCTTGGTACGGATCTCTTTTTCGGAAGGCCGTTGTTTGCGGGAACGAACCCGCAGGCCAAAAGCAACATTCTCATATACCGTCATGTGACGAAAAAGCGCATAGTGCTGGAACACGAAACCAATTCCTCTGTCACGCGGACTTAGCTGAGTCGCATCTTCTCCATTTAACAGGATCTGTCCGCTATCTGTCCCTTCAAGCCCGGCGATGATCCGCAATAAAGTAGTTTTGCCCGATCCTGAAGGTCCCAGCAGAGCGACCAACTCTCCGGTAGGAATTTGCAGATTCATATCCTGAACGGCAGTGAATGCACCGTATTTTTTTGTAATGTTACGCACTTCGATACTCATATTGCTCTCCTCCAACTTCTCTTGGATCTGTTTTTCGCATTTCAAGCGTGGAGTGCTGGTTCGATTTTCTCTCGAGAAAACTCTTCACCACCAACGTTACTAACGCGAGTATTGCCAATAAGGAAGCAACTGCAAAAGCGGCTGCAAAATTATATTCGTTATAGAGAATTTCCACATGGAGGGGAACCGTGTTTGTTTGCCCTCGAATGTGACCCGACACAACCGAAACGGCGCCGAACTCTCCCATTGCCCGTGCATTACAGAGGATCACGCCATGCAGCAATCCCCATTTTACGTTGGGAAGGGTTACCCGAAAAAACGTTTGCCATCCGTTGGCACCCAGCGTGTATGCAGCTTCTTCCTCTTCCTTCCCCTGGGATTGCATCAGAGGAATCAACTCACGAGCGACAAAAGGAAATGTTACAAAAATTGTAGCCAGGACGATCCCCGGGACAGCGAAGATAATTTTGATATCATGCTCTGCCAGCCAGGGTCCCAATATCCCCTGTGCACCAAACAGCAGCACATAGATCAGGCCCGAAATGACCGGCGACACAGCAAATGGAAGATCAATTAGAGTGATCAAAATATTTTTTCCCGGAAACTCGTGCTTGGCGACCGCCCATGATGCGGCTATACCAAACACAAGATTCAAAGGAACGGCAATCGCGGCTGTCACCAACGTTAAGCGAATAGCGGCTAAAGCTTCCGGTTCGCTGATTGCCCGGAAATAAGCTTCCAGTCCCTTGCTCAGGCCCTGAGTAAACACAGTAACCAACGGTAAGATCAGAAACAACGTGACAAATGCAAGTGAAATCCCAATCAACGTCCAGCGGATAAAGGGCTCAAACTTGCCACGGGAACGGGGCGCTGTAGATACCATACCTTTCCCCCCTTACCTCGGCAGTTGACGGCTGCCACTCCGCCATTGCAACCAGTTAATCAACAACAGAAGCACAAACGAAACTAGAAGCATTACAACTGCAATCGCGGTAGCGCCCGTATAATCATATTGTTCCAGTTTCGTCATAATAAGGAGCGGCGTAATCTCAGTACGCATCGGCATATTCCCGGAAATAAAGACCACCGAACCGTACTCGCCAATTGCACGGGCAAAGGCAAGTGCAAATCCTGTCAGAATGGCCGGCCGCAGTTGGGGCAGCATGATTCTGAAGAATCTCTGCAAGCTGTTGGCTCCTAACGTGGCGGCCGCCTCCTCAACCTGTACATTTAATTCCTGCAGTACCGGCTGCACTGTGCG
Organism: Effusibacillus consociatus; assembly: GCF_042652925.1. Lineage (NCBI taxonomy): Bacteria > Bacillati > Bacillota > Bacilli > Caryophanales > Alicyclobacillaceae > Effusibacillus > Effusibacillus consociatus. Next base: position 116,467 of record NZ_JBHSHC010000033.1, on the reverse strand, counting down.
AACAACGAAAGGGAGGCTTATAAAGGTGAGTACAATGATGATCCCAAGCGGCGTATAAGCTGCCTTGATCCCTATCTCTTCCAATTGTCTGCCGATCCAACCATTCTGGGAATACAAAACTGTCATAGCAATACCCGCAACAGCAGTCGGCAGAGCAAAAGGCAGATCCACCAACCCGTCAATGATTCTCTTGCCCGGAAACTTGTAGCGAACCAAGACCCAAGCAACCAACAGTCCAAAAACTGCATTCATCAATGCCGCGACAAATGAGGTGCCAAAGGTGAGCCAATAAGAGGCCACTACACGTGGAGCGGTCACTACACTCCAGAATCGTTCCCAATTCAATTCAGTTGTCTTGAGGAAGAGCCCGGAAAGCGGAATCAGCACGATAAGACTCAGATAAAGAACGGTGAATCCCATTGCCAAACCGAATCCCGGCAGGATGCTGCGCTGTTTAAAAGTACTTGCCATCTTAACTCCCCATTTACTTTTTATAAATTTGATCAAAGAGCCCACCGTCGGAAAAATGGGTCTTTTGCGCTTTCTGCCATCCACCAAAAACCTCGTCAATTGTAAACAGGTTCAGCTTCGGAAACTGCTCCGCATACTTGGAAGCTACTGACGCCAATCGGGGACGGTAGTAGTTTTTAGCCGCAATCTCCTGCCCCTGTTCTGTATAGAGGAACTGAAGATAGGCTTGTGCCACCTCACGTGTTCCCCGTTTGTCTACTACCTTATCGACTACGGTCACCGGAGGCTCTGCAAGAATACTGACTGAAGGCGCAACAATCTCAAATTTGTCTTTTCCGAATTCCTTAAGTGCAAGAAACGCTTCGTTTTCCCATGCAATCAATACGTCACCAAGACCCCTTTCAGCAAAAGTGGTAGTAGATGCCCGGGCTCCCGAATCGAGAACAGGTACATTTTTAAACAAATTACCTACAAACTCTTTGGCTTTCCCTTCATCTCCACCGTATTTCTTCAGTGCATATCCCCAAGCCGCCAAGTAATTCCAACGCGCTCCCCCTGAGGTCTTAGGGTTGGGAGTGATCACGGAGATACCCGGTTTCACCAAATCGTCCCAGTCCTTAATCCCCTTTGGGTTCCCTTTTCGAACAAGGAAAACGATGGTCGAGGTGTAAGGCGAGCTGTTGTTCGGAAGACGCTTTTGCCAATCGGCTGGAATCAACTTCTTGCTCTCAAGCTCATCAATGTCATAGGCCAGGGCAAGTGTGGCCACATCAGCTTCAAGGCCGTCGATGATTGCACGAGACTGTTTGCCAGAGCCTCCATGAGATTGTTTCATGTTGACCGTTTGTCCTGTCTTCTCTTTCCAATACTTTGCAAAAGCGGTGTTGAATTCTTGATAGAGTTCACGGGTTGGATCGTAAGAGACATTCAGAATCTCAACGGTTCCGTTGGAACCCGTTTTTCCGTTGTTTTGTGAGGTAGAATTTGTTACTTCCGTGCCGCCGCTTTTGCCGCAAGCAGCTAACCCGAACACCAGACTTCCTGTAACCAGCAACTGAATTCCTCGTTTTAATCCATGAAACTTTTTCTGTCCTGCTGATTGAATTGACATTGTCTTCTCTCCTTCGTCATCAGCCTATCGAATCTGAAAACAAAAAGACTCCCGGTCCATGCAGAAATAAACACCTGCACGAAATGGGAGCCTTCGGTTGTCCGATCGGCTATGATATTTGATAGTTTGCTAATTACTTGCTTTTCCTGCGGGGAGACCGCTCTTCAGCGAAATTTGTACGTTCCAAAGGGTAACGCAGTTTTTCCGTTCGTTCGATTTGCATGATTTTCGAATCATGAACGGTAATCTGAATCGATCCGAACTCAAGATCCCGCAAAGCATTGCGAATGCGATCAATCCACAAATCATCATCCCGCCGTTGAGGCTGAATTTCTGACACGATACTCCCTCCTTACCCTTTGGGTAGTTTCATAAGAAACCCTAATGATTTGGATAAAAAATTCTTATCCATAAACCAAAACATAAGGCACCTCTGAAAAGCTCGCAATAACTGTGCCTCTTCTAACATATTACAGGCGATTGTCAGGGGATACACATTTTCACAAAAAACAATCCCGAGTAAACTGGTTTGTTTTTAAGGTATTAAGGTTGTATTCAATTTACAACGGACCGGATCAATTGTCAATACTTTTTCTTCACTCATTTCAAAAAAACAAAACTCCTAATCAACTGTAAAATCACCGCGATTAGGAGTTGTATTCGTCAAGCTTCCACGTTCCTCAATGCAGCTTTCGGCACATCCTTGGATGAGCCCTCTCGTCCAGTCTCTCCCGGCTTTCTTCGCATCTCCTTCACAATAGCAGGCAGCACATTCCGCATATACGCCCAAAACCGGATAAACGATTGTCCTGTTGTCCGAACCTTATATGGAATCGGCACCTCCTCCATACGGTAGCCCTGCCGTACAATATTCAGCGTCATCACTTGAGCGTAGTTATAATCATGAATGATGTCCATCGTCGCAAGCACCTGCCGTGAGAAAGCCCGAAATCCGGTTTGGCCGTCCGTGATCCTTTTTCTCAGCAGCACCATTTGCAAAATGGTGAAAAAATAGTTTCCCAAACGGCGATGGACTCGCATGCCGCGAATGGTTCCGGCAAATCTGGAAGCCAGCACATAGTCGGCAGCCCCTTTTTGAATGGGAGCCACGACCTGTGGAATATACTCCGCCGGATACTCATCATCCGCATCGATCATAACCGCAAAATCGGCCCCCAGCTGATAAGCTTCTCGCAGGCCCTCGCGAACGGCAGCCCCCAAACCGCAGTTTTGCGGAAAAGACAGTACGGAATCAACTCCCGCTTCGTACGAAACTGAAACTGTCGAGTCGGTTGAACCGTCATCGACAACCAGAACTTTCACTTCAACCGCAGGATCGAAATCCCGCGGGATCTTTCGGATCACCGTGGCAATCGAGTCTTCTTCGTTTAGTGCCGGAATCACTACAAACAGTTTTTTCACGCTGTTACTCCTTCGCTGTGTACTGTACCGATCGCTTCCACAAGCACCGGACCCCGTGAGTAGTCAGGAAAAGGAACGCCCAGCAGATAAGCGATTGTCGGGGCCAACGAAACAATACTGCGGTGTTCCTTCACTTCCATCCCCTGTTGAATGCAGGGGCCGTTGATAAGAAACGGGACAAATCGCTCTCCCTCGTCAAGATGACCATGTCCCCCGATTCCGTTTCCCTGCCCGTGATCAGCCATCACGACCACGACCGTATCCTCAAGAATCCCTTCCCGATCCATCCACTCATAAAAATCCTGAATCAGTCGGTCCGATTCCTTGATCTTTTCAAGATACTCCGGATACATTACCCCGCGGCTGTGACCCGTCTGATCCACCGCGATCATTTGGATCACCATCAAGTCCGGATTTTCGCGACGCATGATTTCTTTTGCACGCGCCATGATTTTGTGATCGACAATGTCATTTTTCTCAACGGCGGTAAAGCTTTCCACATAGTCACCAAACGCATCGATCAGGTGGGCGCATCCGAACAGGACGCCTTTTTTCCCCTGCTGCTTGAGCTTGTCAAAAATGCTTTCCACCCGAACGCCCAGCTTCCAGACCATATTCGACTGAATTCCGTGTTCACGCGGATAAGTGCCGGTAAACATCGACGAGAAACAGACTACGGTCCGTGCCGGATAAACGGTTTCCATCTGATGATAATAGACACCCGTTCTTCGCAAATGGTTCAGGAACGGCGCGTCCGCCTCTTCAAAACGCTCTTTCCGGCAGCCGTCGATCACAATCACCACGACACGCTTTGCCTTCGCCTCAGCCACTTGGGCGTTGGAGGTGGAGTCCTCGTATTCTTTCGGCTTCCAAGTGAAGAAGAGTCGGTGCACCAACCAACTGTATAGAGTTACGACCGCAACAAATCCCGCATAGAGAGTCCCAAACGATTCGATCCATCCGGCGAACCCGCCAGCCGGACTTTGTACAGCTACCCCGCCTCCAAGCGCGCCATAAACCCAATCGAAAACAAGCAGCAGCAAAAAAACCTTCGGGAGCTGCTCAAACACATTGCCGCTCGTGGAGTCCGTATTTTTCAAGAACAACTTCCAGATTCGCGTGAAATTCCACCAGGTGGTCCCGATCCGCAGATGGTAATACAACGTTCCCCAGAAAAATACGGTAAAGAACGCATAGAGACCCAATGCCCACACCAGCAGACCGTTGTTCCAGTGTGAGGACAGGGCGACAAACGCAGCCAGCGGAACCACCAGAAACCACCGGAGATGAAGCGGAAAATCAAAAATATAATGCACAACAAAAAGCGGCAGTGTGACAAGCAGGGCTTGACCGAATTGCAGTGGGTCCACTGTAAACCCGTTTGCGATAAGAAAAACGGACAGGACGAATACAGGGGTAAACGTCTTGCCCTCGTTCAGCACGTTCCAGCATCTTGCAGCGACGATTTCGAACAGGGAAGCAGATTTCATGATTATTCCGCCACCTTTGTATTTCCATTGATCTTTGCCGTACCAGTCTGATGATCCCGACTTTCACAGTTGTCTTGACGAACCGCCCGAGCTTTCCGATTCCCGAGCAACAGATACAAGACAACAAAGTATCCAACATAGACCACCACTTCTTCAAGCGAAGGCATGGACGAATAACCGAACAAAGCTTTCAGAAAGATGCCAACCTGTCCCGACAAAATCGGCTCATGCCCCGTATCACGCACGTAGTGTTGATGGTCAATCGGGTGCTCCGGCATCAACCAGGTCAGATCGTAAAGATGCGGAACCAAACTGCCGATGATGTTCAAATCCTGCAGCATCGACACACCCTGTACGAGCAGTCCGGCTGCGATCAGAATAATGAAAGCGCCCGTAACCCGAAAGAACGTTTGAAGCGGAATCCGCATCGTTCCTTTAAAGAAGAAATAGCTTACAACGGCCGCAAGGACGATTCCCGTAACGGCTCCCCAGCCCTGCAGCGCTTTCCCGATATCACCCCCGGTAATCGCCGCAAAGAAAAATACGGTCTCAACCCCTTCCCGCAGTACAACCAGGAACGAATGCATCACCATGCCGAACACGTTCCCTGCGGTAATGAATTGATCAAGTTTTCCCTGCACTTGTCCTTTCATATCCCGGCTTTGCTGCGCCATCCAAAATACCATCTGGGTCAGCAAAAGGGCGGAAATGAACATAATTGAGATTTTTAGATACATTTCGCTGCCCATCACCGCAAAACCGGTAAGTACAACCTGGAACAGCAGCGCTGCACCAAAGCTGGCTGCGACAGCAAGTCCTGCCCCCAACCAGACGTAAATAGTAAATTCGGGGCGGTTCACCCTTTTTAGATAAGAAGTAATGATTCCCACGATCAAAAGGGCTTCCAACGCCTCGCGGAACGTAATCAGTAATGCTTGGATTTCCATGCTGTTTCCCCCTCTCCCCTCCGCAGTTCTTCCAGTAGCAAAGGTGTCCCCTCGTAAAGAACTATTCGATGATAGGTGGGATACAACCAGGGATTCCCTTGAAATACCGCCACCGGTTGAAAAAATCCGGAAACCTCCCGGTCCAGCCCCGCCACCATGGCGCTCGTCCCTAGAATTCTTCTCGGCGGAACCTCATACTGCAGAATTTCCGTTCGGAAATCCTCCCACTTTCGAAGTCGGATGGAAGTATGATCCGGACTCATATATTCGAGCACGCGCTGTTCTTCCCATGTGAAAATCAGACTGTCTTTCTCCTGCACATTGGCTTTTACGTAGCGGGCCAGTTGGACCATCGGGGATTCTTTTGAATCCGCCTCTTTCAGAATCGGATAGGATACGCTGATCAATGCGGCTATCCATATCATCCCGAAAACGGTCAAAATCCGTCCGCTCCCGTTCCGCTCGTTCCAGATCCGTTGTATGGCCTCCCCCACCCGATAGGCGATCCCTTCAAGCCCCACTACCAATAAATAGAGTAGCGGCGGCAGCAAAGGCAGAATATGCCGGGGCTTCTCCACGTTCTGAGCAAAAAAAGCCCACAGCAGATAGGGGATGATCCAGACGAATAAGAATACCCGGTGCTTGAAGGGCAGTCGATCCCTCCTTACCGCAAGCCCTGAAATTCCGATGCCGGCCATTACGAAAGAAATCCAACGCCCACTTTCTCCATTCCCCCACCATATGGTACCAAGTCCGGCTCCACCGATCTGTCGGAACAGAAAGAGCTTGGCACGATCCGCCAAGGAAGCACCCGCCTGATACGTTCCTCCCCAATCGGAGAAATGCCCTCCTGTAAACGAGACGGCTAGGGCAAGAAACGAATCAATTCCACCTGTAGAAAGAATCAAGGCCGTTACCCAAATGCAGCAAGTGAATGCCCCTGCCCCACAAGAAATGACTGCAATTCTGACCCGCAGCTTCTGTGCGACTTCCCGGTTACGGAGTACCTGAACGCTCGCCCACAGCCAGAGCAGCGACAGAGCCAGATAAGACACACGAACACCCAGCAGCAATCCCAGCGTAATGCCAGAGGCAGCCAACGCCCAACTCATCCCTCCGTTCCTGGAGACGCCGTCTTGCAATCTGCCTTCTGCAGCCGCACTCCACGAAAAAAACGCCAGCCACGCCGCCAGAAAAGCACCCAACGAGTCAGACATCGGTTGAATGCTCGTAATAAGCGGCAAAGGGGCGACCGTGTACATCCAGACCGTCAAGCGGGCCGCTGCTGCGGAGCCCATTTCATGAAACAACAGCCAGAGCGGGATGACGGTGAATCCTCCCGCAACTGCTGACAATACGGTCAACGTCAGAAAAGGATCGTCCATCCACGAATGGAAAAGATGGGCCGCCAAAATATAGACCGGATATCCGGGAAAATGAGGCTGCATTCTTGCCAGGTCATATTGTTCGAGTGCAAGCGCAAAATCGACATCATCCCATCCGGTCGGATAGGGGGCCACGAACAACAGCCTCACCGTTACCGCAAACAGGGTAAGCAGTGCCAGATGGGCAATGGCCCGGCGACCTCCCCGCATCCTCACTTCCGCATCTTCCTTCGGGTCAAGATAATCACTCCTGCAACCACAATCACAATCAAGGCAATCGGAATCCAGTTCTTCACATCCGAAAAATCAGTCCCGACCTGTTTCTTTGCATTCTGCTCATTGCCGGGTCCGCTGCCTTCCTTAAAGTGACCGACTTCCAAACTCTTGAGACCAAACTGGTCTTGTAAAGACTTCAGGATCTTTTCTTTACTCGATTTGAAGGATGCCGGATCCGGTTCTTTCACCCCTACACCGAATAAACCGGGATTGCCGAGTGATTGAAGAGCATTCTCAAATTCCTGTCGGACCGATGCATCCAAGGCCGCATTTTTTTCCTTCACGCTCGGTGAGAGCGCTGCGTAAGTGGCATTGGCTTTCGCAATCAGCAGCTTGGTCTGCGAGTAGTTCTTGAAATCTTTTTCAATATTCTCGAGCCGCCGTGCAATGTTAAGCACAAGAATCTTTTGCATGTCATGGATCACTTCATCTTTTTTCTTTTCATTCAAGTTTGCCAATACGGATGCGGCCGGTTCCGGCCCCATATGCATGTCCAATTCATTTTTGACAGGCTCAAAAATCGCTTTGGCGCCTGCAAAATCCGCGGGGGACTCGTTGAGCTTCGCCACCATCTTTTTATAAACTTCAGCTACTTGTTCCTCGTTCGGATCCCCATAGGAATAAGCTCCGGCAGCTGCCGGAAACAAACCGGCAACCAATGCCAAGCCGCATCCAACAAGCAGCAATTTCCGTAACCGGCTCAGTTTTACCTTCACCACACGTGCCCCCCTGCCCAAGGCCAATTGATGGATTTCCCATATTTGCACAAAGCGGGTACACGGATGTTCCGGATACCCTTTCGTCACTGCTATTTTCCTGCTTTGGCCAGTTTATCCAGAGAAGGTTCGATCTCTTTAAAGAGAGCGTCCGCCTTCGCCTTGTCGTTCGCTTTCGCCGCTTTCAGCAGTTCGTTCGCCTTTTCCACGAGGGTCTTGGTTTGAGCTTCGCCGAGAATTTTCTTGGCATCAGCTTCGATCACGTTGATGAACAGAGCGCCTTCGAGTGCGGTGATTGCGCCTTTGTCCTTACCGAAGTTCTCGAATGATTCTTTGTATTCACTCTTGGCAACCTTAGCAAACCCACGGACAAAAGCTTTATTGATTTCGTCAGCCTTGATGTCTTTTGTCGAGGTCTTCAGATCAAATTTGTTTTGGATGAATTCCGCATCTTCCTTAGCGGATTTTACAAGATATGCGTGCAGGGATTGATAGAATGCCCAGCCTTCCGCCTGCTCAGTTTTCGGATCTTTGCCTTCTGCGACCGCTTTTTCAACTTTGTAAGCGTATCCCTGTGCCGCGCCTGCTGCCAGATAGAAGGTCTTCATCAAAGTCTTATCCACTACTTGCTTAGCAAGGGAGAAATCAAGCTTCTTGCCTCCCTCAATTGCCGCATCCATATCCTTCAGAGCGCCATCAATTGCAGTTACCATTTGGGTCTGGTATGCAGTGTCACGCTTTTCAACGGTCGATTTCAAGACACCATTGTAATACGCTTTCGCCTGATCCAATTCTGCCTTTGCCTTTTCTTTGTCGGCAATGTTGTCTTCAACCGCTTTAAAGTTGTGACGAAGAGTCAAGAAGAACACTTTTTGTCCAAGTTTATCCACCACTTGCTTCACGATGTCAGACTTCAGCGAACCTTCTTTGCCAGCTTTGATCGCGCTGGAGATTTCCTGATCCAGCTTCTCGCTGTACTCACTGTCGCGATCTTGAACCAGCTTCTTGAATTGTTCGTTATAGAGCTTTTCTACTTTCTCAAAATCAACCTTGCCGCCGTCCTTGCCCTTCCCCAGCTCTTCGACCATATCCTTATAGGCTTTGACTCGTTCCGCAGGAGCTGCTTTTTGTGCGTCCTGCTTCGGTGCTTCCTGCTTTGGCTGTTCGGCCGGTTTTGCCGTTTCCTTCGAACCGCAAGCTGTCAAAACGAGTGAAGATGCAAGTACTGCAATTGCCCATTTTTTGTACGACATAATGTTTTTCCCCCTGAATATGTAGATAGTTTGTAATGGATTTGATCCTATTGATAATGATTATCACTTCCATCGATAGAATACAACGAACCTGCCAAGTCTGTAAAGAGAAATTTTTCAAGTTTGATTTATCAAATAAAAAAAGGCTCCGATCGAAGCCCCGTCGTACGAATCCGAACCGCGCTTGGAGGAAGCCTTATCTCTAAAACCGTTCTCAGATTATAGCGGGATGATGTAGAACGTGACAGCTCATCTCCGCTCTCAAAAAATCTCATCTTCATCACTTTATCTTGTGTTAATTAGACTGGTCCCGGAAAAGGTTACAACTTGCGCATTAAGAACCCCTTGTCAGAAATCACCTTTCTGACAAGGGGTTCTCGAATTAAAGCTTTGCAACAACCAATTTCAATAATAAAGCGATTCGGTCAGATTGCATTTGACACATGTCTGGGTATATTGATTTTCGACAAAATCATGAGCGCATGTTTTTCGGATCTGTTCCAATTCAAGCTTCAATTTTTGAAGCCGCTGGGAAATCTCAGTGATTTCATGCTCGATCTCCTGCACCCGTTTCATGCATGTGCCTCCTAGCCCAATCCGGTTTTCTATTTGTAAATCTGTCCGCCTGCCTCACGGAATTCTTTTGCTTTCTCCTCCATGCCTTCATCGATTGCAATTTCCAGCTCGATTCCTTTCGTTTCGGCATATTCGCGAATATCCTGGGTGATCCGCATGCTGCAGAACTTCGGACCGCACATCGAGCAGAAGTGAGCTGTCTTGGCACCTTCGGCCGGGAGGGTTTCGTCATGGTATTCCATTGCCCGTTCCGGATCAAGGGACAGGTTGAATTGGTCACGCCAGCGGAATTCAAAGCGTGCTTTCGAAAGCGCGTCGTCCCGTTTTTGCGCATTTGGATGCCCTTTCGCCAGATCGGCTGCGTGAGCGGCAATTTTGTAGGCAATTACCCCTTCGCGAACGTCATTCTTGTTCGGAAGTCCAAGGTGTTCCTTCGGTGTAACGTAGCACAACATAGCCGTACCGTACCAACCAATCATCGCCGCACCGATAGCTGACGTAATGTGATCGTAAGCCGGAGCGATGTCGGTTGTTAAAGGTCCTAATGTATAGAAAGGCGCTTCATGGCAGATTTCCAGCTGCAGGTCCATATTTTCTTTGATCTTATGCATCGGGACATGTCCCGGTCCTTCAATCATCACCTGTACATCGTGTTTCCAAGCGATTTCGGTCAGTTCGCCGAGCGTTTTCAGTTCAGCAAATTGGGCTTCGTCGTTCGCATCGGCAATGGAACCCGGACGCAATCCGTCACCCAGTGAGAAGGCAACATCATACGCTTTCATGATTTCGCAAATTTCTTCGAAGTGAGTATACAGGAAGTTCTCTTTATGGTGCGCCAGGCACCATGCGGCCATAATCGATCCGCCGCGGGACACGATACCGGTTACACGCTTCGCGGTTAACGGTACGTAACGCAGCAGAACACCCGCATGAATGGTAAAGTAATCGACACCCTGTTCCGCTTGTTCGATCAATGTATCACGATAGATCTCCCAGCTGAGGTCTTCCACGACTCCGTTTACTTTTTCAAGTGCTTGATAGATAGGAACCGTTCCCACAGGCACCGGAGAATTCCGAATAATCCATTCACGGGTGGTGTGGATGTTCTTACCCGTCGACAGGTCCATGATGGTGTCGGCACCCCAACGGGTCGCCCAAGTCATTTTCTCCACTTCTTCATCAATGGAGGAAGTGACAGCTGAGTTCCCGATATTCGCATTGATTTTCACATGAAAGTTCCGGCCTATAATCATCGGTTCACTTTCAGGGTGGTTAATATTAGAAGGGATAATCGCGCGCCCGCGGGCTACCTCATCGCGGACAAACTCCGGAGAGAGTCCTTCCCGGATCGCGATAAACTCCATCTCGGGAGTGATGATTCCTTTCTTTGCATAATGCATTTGTGTCACATTCTTCCCTGGCTTTGCACGTAATGGACGCCGTTGCAGACCCGGAAAAACCTCACGGTTGGCAAGCGGATCATCCGACCGGTATCCGTTGTCCTCAGGTTTTACTTCACGGCCTTCATATTCCTCTACATCTCCCCGTTCCAGAATCCAGTTACGGCGGATCGCCGGGATTCCTTTTCGGATATCGACGGTGTAGTCCGGATCTGTATACGGACCGCTCGTGTCATAGACACGCACAGGCTCATTTTCGACTTCACCTGCCGGCGTTGATGAAGGGTGAAGCTGGATTTCCCGCATTGGCACCTTCAAATCGGGCCGGGAACCTTCCACATAGACTTTGCGACTTCCTGGAAAAGCTGACTTCAAATCGATGTTCGGACTGTTTTGAATGATGTGAGACACTATTCCTACCTCCCTATTCTTATTGGAAAAAGTCCGTTGGACAGGATCGGATATTCCAGCATAAACGAAAATTGGGCACTAAAAAACCGGATCCCGCAGAAAAGGATCCGGTCAAACATACGGCAGATTCGCAGGGTAAGCTTCATCCACAAAAGTATGTATGCCAACTACTTTCCTACGCTGGTATGATCCAGATCAGGTCCTGAGGGTCGAGAAACTTCAAAGCGTCTCTCTCTCAGCCCAAGCTCATGGGCACCCCTAGTAGCAAAACTTTTTCGGTTCTTATGTATTAACTATACCATAAGCAGTGGAGTTGACAAGTATCATTTTACATATCATTTTACATGCTTGATCCTTACCCGATAGAGTGCTATGCTTAACTCAAAACAGAACTTGTACCAATCGCATGACTGGCGGATATTGTGGAGCACCACAAGGGAATGCGATTGTTTCAGAAGCCGGCCGCCTGGGCACCCTTTTATCGGGAACCCAGGCGGCTTTTTGTTGCCGCAGATGTAAAACCTTATTTTACAAATCAAGGGGGTTTTAAGATGTACGGAGCACCTCTCTCAAAACACGCAAAAAAGGTGATGCTGCTCGGATCAGGAGAGCTCGGAAAGGAAGTTGCCATTGAAGCCCAACGTCTTGGAGTGGAAATGATCGCAGTCGACCGGTATGCGAACGCACCTGCCATGCAGGTTGCCCACCGTTCTCATGTGATGGATATGCTCGATCCTGATCAGCTGCGTTCACTGATCCAACAGGAACAACCGGATCTGATCGTCCCTGAGATCGAAGCGATTCACACACCCACTCTGGTTGAATTGGAGCAGGAAGGATATCGTGTGGTGCCCACCGCAACTGCCACCCGTCTGACAATGGACCGTGAAGGCATTCGACGGCTGGCTGCGGAGACCCTGCAGCTTCCCACCGCCCGTTATGAGTTTGCAAACAGCCTTGAAGAATTAAGGCAAGCGGTTCAAAAAATCGGTACGCCCTGTGTGATCAAGCCGGTCATGAGTTCGTCCGGCAAGGGGCAAAGCATCTGCCGTTCCCTGGACGATGTGGAGTCCTCCTGGAATTATGCGATGGAAGGCGGTCGAGCAAAAAACGCTCGGGTGATTGTAGAGGAGTTTATCCATTTTGATTCGGAGATCACGCTGCTGACGGTCCGTTCCGTTTCTGGGACAACCTACTGCGAACCGATTGGCCACATTCAAAAAGACGGCGATTACATCGATTCCTGGCAGCCCCATTTTATGACTGTCGAGCAGATTAAGGAAGCCCAGCACATTGCCAGGACGGTAACGGATGCACTTGGCGGATACGGAATCTTTGGCGTTGAGCTGTTTGTGGCACCTGACAAAATCTACTTTAGTGAAGTGTCGCCCCGCCCCCACGATACAGGGTTGGTGACACTGGTTACGCAGGATCTCTCCGAATTTGCCCTGCATGTTCGGGCGATTCTCGGATTCCCGATTCCAGGTGTCACATTGCTTTCACCGGGCGCCAGTCATACATTGAAAGCTTGGGAAGAACAGAAGGAGTATCAAATCGACGGAATTGAAGATGCTTTGTCGGTTCCAAATACCCAGGTTCGCATTTTTGGCAAGCCGGAAACAAAAGTGGGCCGCCGGATGGCGGTAGCCCTCAGTGCAGGACCTTCCATTGAGGTTGCAAGGGAACGGGCAAAACAAGCCGCCTCTCATTTGAAAATCTCTTACAATCAATGACGAAGAAAACCCCTTGACCAGAGTGGCAAGGGGTTTTCTTTATTAAAAGTGCTGTTTCCTATGACCGAAACGCCTTATCCGAAATGTCTTTCCGGTAATGCATTCCTTCAAACCGGATCGCTTCGACACCACGGTACGCGTTTTCCTTAGCAGATTTCAGGTCGGAACCGAAACCTGTAACTCCGAGTACCCGTCCGCCGTTGGTCACATATTTCCCATCCACGGAGTTGGTCCCCGCATGAAATGCCACCACTTGGCCCGACAAACGATCCAGTCCTTCGATCACATCGCCTTTTCGGTAGGAACCCGGGTAGCCTTCTGCCGCAAGCACGACACAGACGGCAGCCCCCTTGTTCCAGGAGATTTCAATCTCCTGCAAACGCCCGTCGATGACCGCCTCTGCAACGTCAATCAGGTCATTCTCCAGCAGGGGCAATACCACTTGCGTCTCGGGATCACCAAAACGCGCATTGTATTCGATCACTTTCGGACCTTGCTCCGTCAACATCAATCCGGCATAAAGAACTCCCTTGTACGGTGTTCCTTTCGCTGCCATCGCTTCCACAACCGGGCGAACAATTGTTGACTCGATTTCATGCAGCAGATCTTCCTTCACCCGCGGCACGGGAGAGTAAGTCCCCATGCCACCGGTATTCGGACCTTTGTCTCCGTCAAAGACCGGCTTATGGTCCTGCGAAGGAACCATCAGCTTGACTGTCGATCCATCCACAAACGCTAATACGGTCGCCTCTTCTCCTGTCAGAAACTCTTCAATCACGACTCGACTGCCCGCTTCTCCAAACGTTTTGTCTTCCATGATCGAGCGAACAGCTTCTTCCGCTTCCGAGAGGGTTTGTGCCACAATCACGCCTTTACCCGCCGCCAGTCCGTCCGCTTTGACGACAATCGGTGCACCTTGTTCACGAATGTATTGCAGCGCCGGTTCCAGTTCCGTAAACGTTTGGTACTTGGCAGTAGGAATTCCGTGTGTCATCATCAGGTCTTTCGCAAACGCCTTGCTGGCTTCAATCAATGCCGCTTCCCTGCGCGGGCCGAAAGCCCGAAGCCCGCGAGCCTCAAACTCATCCACAACTCCAGCCGAAAGAGCAACTTCCGGACCGACAACAGTCAGGTCAATTCCTTCCCGTTCTGCAAAATCGGCCAACTGCTCCACCGCATCTGCCGCAATCGGCACACATTCCGCCAATTCGGAAATCCCCGCATTCCCGGGTGCGCAGTAGATTTTTGGCTTGCGCGGGCTTTGCGCCAGTTTCCACACAATCGCATGCTCACGTCCGCCGCCGCCGATTACAAGAATCTTCATGTTTCCGCCCCCTTTTTTCGACAGACAGGTCTTACCTTTCGAACGGGCCTTGCTCCCCGTCCTTGTTTTCCAAATGTAAAACGCTATAAAATCTGACCTCTATTTCAGATTCAATTTACGATTATAATCGCAATTTCCTGGTTTAACTTGTCAAATGGAGTAAACAATTTCCGCTCTTTGTCGAATCGGAAAATTCGACACGGTCGTGCAGCAGTTCTTAATGTTTAAAGTGGCGAACCCCAGTAAACACCATCGCGATACCCTGACGGTTAGCCGCTTGAATCGACTCTTCATCTTTGATCGAACCACCCGGCTGAATAATCGCTGCAATGCCCGCTTGCGCCGCCGCTTCGACTGTATCGCCCATCGGGAAGAATGCGTCCGAAGCAAGTACCGCTCCCTTTGCCAGGTCACCCGCTTGTTCAATCGCGATTTTGGCTGCTCCGACACGGTTCATTTGGCCCGCGCCGATTCCAATCGTACGATTGCCGGTTGCCAATACGATCGCGTTCGACTTCACATGCTTGACCACTTTCCAAGCGAACAGAAGCTGCTTCAGTTCGTCCTCGGTCGGTCGGCGATCCGTCACAACTTCCAGGTCACCGGCGGAAATGGTCTTCAGATCCAAATCCTGAATCAGCAGACCGCCTTCCACTTTAAGTGTGGTTCGGGGAGTGCCGAGCACAGATGCCGCACCCTTAGTCTCATCGTCTGACTCGCCCACCGCAATTTCCAACAACCGGAGATTCTTCTTCTTCGATAAAATCTCAAACGCTTCTGCCTCAAACTTCGGAGCGAGGATGATTTCCAGGAACAATTCGGACATTCCCTGGGCTGTCTGTGCATCAACCGGCCGGTTCAAGGCAATAATTCCGCCAAAAATGGAAACCGGATCTGCCTCATACGCTTTCTGCCATGCACCAAAAATGGTATCTGCGATGCCGACTCCGCACGGGTTGGTGTGTTTCACAGCGACCACCGCAGGTTCCTTGAATTCCTTGAGAATTGAGATCGCCGCGTTGGCGTCATTGATGTTGTTGTAGGACAATTCCTTCCCGTGAAGCTGCTTCGCGCCGGAGATGGAATCTGCCCCTGCAGCCGGCTCCCGATAGAAAGCCGCTTTTTGATGAGGATTCTCCCCATATCGAAGATCCTGAGCCTTCTCGTATGTGAGAGTCATTGTCACGGGGAATTCTTCCCCTGTCTGCCGTGTCATGTATTGGGCTACCAATGCATCGTATGCTGCCGTATGGCGGAAAACTTTCGCCGCAAACGCCAGACGTGTTTCTTCCGAAACCGGTTGTCCTGCGTCCAAACTCTCGATTACAGTGCCGTAATCGCCTGCATCGACCAACACAACCACATCGCGATAATTTTTGGCGGCTGCGCGAAGCATCGAAGGACCACCGATATCAATGTTCTCGATTGCCTCTTCATGAGTGACGCCCGGCTTCAAAATCGTTTCCTTAAAAGGATACAGATTCACCACAACCAAATCGATCGGGCGGATGCCGAGTTCGTTGATCGCATTCATGTGCTCCTCATTGTCACGGACTGCCAACAATCCCCCGTGAATATTGGGATGAAGAGTTTTCACACGTCCGTCCATGATTTCCGGAAATCCCGTTACGTCGGAGATTCCGGTCACCGGAATTCCCTCTTGCTGCAGCAGCTTTGCCGTGCCGCCAGTGGATACAATTTCTACATTGTGACGAACTAGCGCCCTTGCCAAATCTACCACACCGGTCTTGTCCGACACACTAATCAATGCCCGCTTCATCTAGATCCCCCTCGACATCCCCATCAAAGTGACGTAAAGCTCTGAAGCCTATTCCGATTACGTTTGATGGGGGCCCATGTTTACTTCAGGTATTCCGCCGTTCTGCCGTTCACCCTTATTTGACCCCTTGCATAATCGCTCACCACTTGCGGCAGAAGA
The DNA here is from genome assembly GCF_042652925.1 of Effusibacillus consociatus. Lineage (NCBI taxonomy): Bacteria > Bacillati > Bacillota > Bacilli > Caryophanales > Alicyclobacillaceae > Effusibacillus > Effusibacillus consociatus. The sequence continues at coordinate 100,013 of NZ_JBHSHC010000033.1, read as the reverse complement.
CGATGCTCCACCGCTTGAATCTTTTGTGTAAGTGATTCTTTCGTGTCCTTATCTTCAATCGTCACGGTCTCCTGTGCAATCACAGGTCCGGTGTCCATACCCTCATCGACAAAATGGACCGTTACGCCCGTGTGGGGCACCCCTGCTTCCAGGGCTTGTCCGATTGCATCCTTGCCCGGGAAGTTTGGAAGGAGAGAAGGATGCAAATTCAGGATCCTGCCGCGATACGGTTCGAGCAAAGTCGGCCCTACCAATCGCATGTATCCTGCCAACACGATAAAATCCACCTGCTTCGAGCGCAATTCTTCAAGAATCCTCGCTTCATACGAAGCTTTATCCGGATACTCTTTCGGAATTACAACCAGAACAGGCACTCCTGCTTGCTCCGCTCGACTCACGGCTTTCGCCTCCGGTTTGTCACAGACAACGAGCACAACCTGTGCTCCGCCTAACGTCCCTTCGGCTGCCCGATCCAGCAGCACCTGCAGGTTGCTCCCGCTGCCCGATGCAAATACCGCTATTCTTTTTTGTGTCTCTTGCCCGATCATGCTTCTTCCCCGATCCCTGGAATCGTAACCTCACGATTCCCCTTGACAATACGACCGATTTGATAAGCTCTTTCACCCAGACTGATTGCTTCCCTCATAAAATCGGCCGCCTGCTCTTCCGGAACGACAGCGATAAGTCCAATCCCCATATTGAATGTGCGGAACATATCGGTGGAAGAGATGTCTCCGGTTTTCTGGAGCACTTCGAAGATAGGCGGGACAGGCCAGGAGCCCAGATTCATCTCTACCCCGCATCCTTCAGGGAGTACGCGGGGAATATTTTCCCAGAAGCCGCCACCGGTAATGTGAACCAATCCACGGACATCGAACTTTTCGCATAGAGCAAGTCCATTTTTTACATAAATGCGGGTTGGGGCAAGCAGTTCTTCCCCGAGTGTTTTCGAAAGTCCAGGAATGTTCTGGTCTAATGAATAACCCGCTTCTTCCAGGAGAACCTTGCGCACCAAAGAGTAGCCGTTGGAGTGTACACCATTGGATGCCAGTCCGATTACGGCGTCACCCGGCTTGATCCGAGTGCCGTCGATCATCTTGCTCTTCTCGACGATTCCAACCGAAAATCCGGCAATGTCATATTCTCCGTCCGCATACATACCGGGCATTTCTGCTGTTTCACCGCCGACTAACGCACATCCTGCCTGCACACATCCATCTGCAATGCCTTTGACGATTTGTTCAGCCGTCTGCGGAACCAATTTGCCGGTTGCCAGATAATCAAGGAAAAATAAAGGCTCGGCACCCATGACCAGGATGTCGTTCACGCACATGGCCACCGCGTCGATGCCGATCGTGTCGTGTTTATCCATTTGAAAAGCGATTTTCAGCTTCGTGCCGACCCCATCAGTGCCTGATACAAGAATCGGTTCCTTGTACTTGCTGAGATCCAGTTGAAATCCGCCGCCGAATCCGCCCAAAGCAGTGATGACTTCAGGGCGGAACGTGCGGGCTACATGCGGTTTGATGCGGTCAACCGTCTCATTGCCTGCGTCAATGTTGACGCCCGCTCTTGCGTATGCATCGCTCATTGTTGACCCCTACCTTTCCAGCATGTGTTTTTCCAAGTCTTCATAGATTTCGGTCGGATACTGTCCGGTGAAACATGCGTTGCAATATTTATGGTTTGAGAAGTCTTCCACACCGAAGGCACGAAGCATGGCCTCTTCAGACAGGTAGGAAAGAGTATCCGCTCCGATATATTCACGGATCTCCCCGACCGATTTTGTCGCCGCGATAAGCTCTTCTCTCGCGGACGTATCGATCCCATAGTAACAACCATGCGTAACGGGCGGTGAGGAAATCCGCAGATGAACTTCCGTCGCTCCCGCATCCCGCAGCATTTCCACAATTCGTCTGGAGGTGGTGCCTCGAACGATCGAGTCGTCGATTAAAACAACTCTTTTCCCTTCGACAATCTTGCGAACTGCCGACAGCTTCAGTTTCACACCCCGCTCGCGAAGCTCCTGACTCGGCTGGATGAAGGTCCGGCCAATGTATTTGTTCTTGATCAGACCGATTTCATATGGGATACCGGTCTCTTCCGCATAGCCAATCGCGGCCGAAATCGAAGATTCCGGAACGCCAATCACAACGTCCGCCTCCACCGGGTGTTCCTTGGCAAGCAGTTTGCCCATTTTCTTCCGGACAGAGTGTACGTTAAACCCGTCAATATCCGAATCGGGACGGGCGAAATAGATATATTCAAACGTGCACAAAGCTTTCCTGGATGCAGTTGCAAACCTTTCCGAACGCAAACCGTCCTTGTCAATGATCAACATCTCGCCAGGTTCGACATCCCGGATATATTCCGCACCGATCGTATCAAACGCGCAAGTTTCGGAAGCCACCACATACGCCCCTTCAAACTGCCCCAACGCCATCGGGCGCAGACCGTGAGGGTCCCGCATCGCGAGCAGCTTGTCATCGCTCAGGATCAGGAACGCATAAGCACCTTTCACCACCGAAAGGGATTCCTTTACGTTCTCTTCGAGCGTGGGCAGACCCGACTTCGCAATCAGGTGAGCAACCACTTCCGTATCACTCGTTGTTTGGAAAATACTCCCCTGGCGTTCCAATCGTCCGTGAATCTGATACGCATTGGTCAGGTTCCCGTTATGGGCAAGGGCCATGTTCCCGCGCTGGAACCCAAACGTTAAAGGTTGTGCATTCGCAACCGAAGAATCTCCCGTGGTCGAATAACGAACGTGTCCGATCGCAGCATTTCCTTTTAAGGTTTCGAGTACGTCCTCATTGAAAACTTCCGATACAAGCCCCATGCCTTTATGGTGATGCATTTTGCGGCCCTCAACCGTGGCTATCCCGGCGCTTTCCTGGCCTCGGTGCTGCAAAGCGTAGAGCCCGTAATAGGTGAGCTCTGCCGCTTTATCATGACCAAAAATCCCAAACACTCCGCACTCTTCATGCCATTTGTCGGACATCATTTCATGATGCATGGGATGGTTCCCCTCCATGTGCTCTCAAGTTGGTCCACAGGCTGATCGACTACCGCTTGACCGTTGATTTTGATTACAAGGTTTTTGCCTTCTACGCGGCCGATACGGGCCACCGGAACACCTTGCTCCTGCACAAGCGCCTCAAACTCTGCCGCCTTGTCGGACGCGATTTCCAGAATGATGCGTGACGGGCTTTCCGAGAATAGGGCAAAATCGGCTCGCAGATCCGATTCCAACTCCACCGCTGCACCTTTTCCGCCTGCAATGGCAGACTCTGCAAGAGCGACCGCAAGACCGCCTTCGGCACAGTCATGAGCTGAACGGACAAGCCCTTTTTGAATCGCTGCCAGAGTCAATTTCTGAACCGCTCGTTCCAAGTTAAGATCAATGGCAGGAGATTTGCCCGCCACTTGACCGTGAACAGCCTTCAGGTATTCAGATCCGCCGAGATCGGCAGCGATAATCCCCGTTACATAAAGCAGGTTTCCTTCCTCTTTCCAGTCAGATGTGGTGATGTGGTCAATATCATGCACCAGCCCTACCATGCCGATGATTGGAGTCGGGTAAATATCTACACCGTTTGTTTCGTTGTAAAGCGATACGTTACCGGAAATAACAGGAGTTTCGAGTACCCGGCAGGCCTCGGACATGCCGTCGGCCGATTTTTCCAGTTGGTACATAATCTCCGGTTTCTCCGGATTGGAGTAATTCAAGCAGTCGGTTACGGCAAGCGGCTCGGCACCGGTACACACAACGTTTCGTGCAGCTTCCGCAATCGCCAGCTTCCCGCCCATTTCCGGATCGAGATATACATATCTGCCGTTGCCGTCCGTTTTCATCGCCAGGGCTTTGCGAGTGCCGCGAATCGAAACAACCGCTGCGTCAGAACCGGGTCGGACGACTGTGGATGTGCGAACCATATAGTCATATTGACGGTACACCCATTCTTTCGATGCAATGGTCGGCTGTCGCAATAAAGTGTGCAACGTTTCGTTCAAATCTTGCGGTGCTTGAAGTCCGTTCATATCGAAAGATTCCGTTTCATTCAAATAAGCCGGACGTTGTGAAGGACGATGGTAAACAGGTGCGTCATCGACCAGCGTGATTACCGGAATCTCTGCAGCCACTTTGTCGCCTTCCTTAATCCGCAGCATTCCGTCATCTGTCACTCGTCCGATTACAGTTGCTTCGAGACCCCATTTTTTGAAGATGTCTTCCGCGATATATTCCTTGCCGCTTTCCATCACAACGAGCATGCGCTCCTGCGATTCGGACAGCATGATTTCATACGGTGTCATTCCTTCCTCGCGGCGGGGAACGAGTGCTACGTCCAATTCAAGTCCGGATCCCGCCCGAGACGCCATTTCTGAAGAAGAAGAAGTCATCCCCGCTGCACCCATGTCCTGAATTCCGACAACAGCACCGGTTGCAATCAACTCCAGGCATGCTTCCAGCAGAAGCTTTTCCATAAACGGGTCGCCGACTTGTACCGCGGAACGTTCTTTGGAGTGCGGATCTTCCGCCGAAGCAAAAGTCGCACCGTGAATTCCATCCCGACCTGTACGAGCGCCGACCACCATCACCGGGTTGCCTACGCCGGAGGCGTTCCCTTTGGTGATCTTGTCTTGGTCAATCAAGCCAACACACATCGCGTTGACCAACGGATTGTGGGTGTAGCGATTATCAAACACAACTTCTCCTGCAACAGTCGGGATTCCAATACAGTTTCCGTATCCGGCAATCCCCTCAACCACATGGCCGAACAGATAACGGTTGTGTGCATTCTCCTCAATTTCACCAAAACGAAGCGAATTGAGCAGTGCCACCGGGCGGGCTCCCATTGTAAACACATCGCGGATAATCCCGCCCACGCCGGTCGCTGCACCTTGGTACGGTTCGATCGCGGATGGATGATTATGCGATTCAATTTTGAAAACAACAGCCTGGTTATCGCCGATGTCCACAATTCCTGCATTCTCGCCGGGCCCTTGCAGCACCCGTGGTCCGGATGTCGGGAACCGCTTCAATACAGGTTTTGAACTTTTGTAGGAACAGTGTTCAGACCACATCACCGAATAGATACCGGTCTCCACATAGTTGGGTTGGCGGCCCAACAAAGATACAATCTTTTGATATTCTTCATCGGTCAAACCGAATTTGCGATAAATTTTCTCGTCGGCAATCTGCTGCGCAGTCGGTTCCTTGCCATGCTCCGCTTGGACAGTCGCTTCTTTATGCGCCATGTTTCTCCCTCCATTTACGAAGAATTGATGTAAAGAGCGCACGGCCGTCGCTTGAGCCGAGCAAATCGTGAACCGCACGTTCCGGGTGCGGCATCATGCCAAGCACATTCCCCTGTTCATTGCAAATTCCTGCGATATTATCTACGGAACCGTTCGGATTTTTTCCGTAATATCGGAAGATGATCTGATTGTTCGCTTTCATCTTGGCAAGTGTTTGATCGTCCACAAAGTAGTTGCCTTCCCCGTGGGCAATCGGGATGTTGATCACTTGCCCTTTTTGATAATCCATTGTAAAAGCCGTATCCGCATTCTCCACCACAAGCGGTGAAATCTCACAGTTGAACTGAAGATGATTGTTGCGGCGGAGTGCACCGGGCAGCAAGCCAGACTCCGTTAAGATCTGAAATCCGTTGCAAATTCCGATGACAAGCTTTCCTTCTGCAGCCGCTTTTTTCACCTGTTCCATTACGGGTGAAAAGTTGGCAATCGCCCCGCAGCGAAGATAATCTCCATAAGAAAATCCGCCTGGCAGCATAATGCAGTCATATTCGGATAAATCGGTCTCATGGTGCCAAACCAAGTCAACCGGTTCCCCTAACACATCTTCAACTGCGTTGACTGTATCCATATCACAATTCGAACCTGGAAAAACAATGACCGCAAATTTCACGGGCTTACACCTCCGACAATACGAATGTGTAAGTCTCAATTACCGTGTTGACGAGAAGCTTTTCACACATTTCGGTAATGCGTTCTTCCGCCACTTTCTTGTCGGTGGTGTTCACTTTGACTTCAAGGAATTTGCCGATTCGAACATCTTCTACCTCGTCGTATCCCAAAGCATGCAAAGACTTGGTAACGGCCGACCCTTGCGGATCAAGTACAGACGCTTTCAGAGTCACATGAATTTTAGCCAGAATCATAATGCAAATCCCCCTAATCTCCGTAAAATTTCTTCATATGCTTCTTCCACCGAACCGAGATCGCGACGGAAGCGGTCCTTATCGAGCTTTTCTTTCGTATCGGCATCCCAGAACCGGCAGGTGTCCGGTGAGATCTCGTCTGCCAAAATCAGATTGCCATCCGTATCTATGCCAAACTCAAGTTTGAAGTCAACCAACAGCAGGTTTTTGTCTGCCAAAAAGGCTTTCAGGTACACGTTGATTTCCCGAGCCATTTGTTCAAGTTCTGCAACCTGTTCAGGTGTTGCCAGTTCGAGAACGTCGACGTGGGAGTGATTAATCAGCGGATCTCCCAATTCATCGTTCTTGTAATACAATTCGACTACCGTTTTTGGAAGAATCGTTCCTTCTTCCCAGCCAATGCGCTTGGCGAGCGAACCGGCCGCAATATTGCGGACAACCACTTCAAGCGGCACAATCCGAACCTTCTTCACGAGCATTTCCCGTTCCGAAAGGGTCTCAATATAATGGGTGGGAATTCCTTTCGCTTCAAGCATTTTGAAGAAAATGGAGGTAATCCGGTTGTTCAATACTCCTTTACCGGCAATTGTTCCCTTCTTCTCCCCGTTGAACGCGGTTGCATCATCTTTGTATTCCACAATGACTTGGCTTTCATCATCTGTGAGAAAAACTTTTTTCGCTTTTCCCTCGTATAACATTTCCCTTTTGACGGACATACGCTGTTCCCCCTCCTTGAGTGGCTTATGTGTGCATGCCTTCTTATGTGAACGGGTAGCTTACTTCCCGATGTGACGGAGCAATTTGCTGGCGATGCCGGTGTAGGAAGCCGGTGTCATTTTTAGCAGACGGGCTTTGTCATCAGACGGCAAATCCAGGCTTTCGATAAAAGTGCGCATCACTTCTGCATCCACTTTTGTTCCTCGGGTCAGATCCTTCAGTTTCTCATATGGGTTGTCATGCCCGTTCTTACGCATGACAGTTTGAATTGCTTCCCCTAGTACTTCCCAATTCTGATCCAAATCTCTCGCAAGCACGTCTTCATTCACCGACAACTGTTTCAAACCGCGCAGTGCGGCTTGAATTGAGATTACTGAATGTGCGATTCCCACCCCAATGTTCCGGAGTGCGGAAGAATCGGTCAGATCCCGCTGCATTCTGGAGATCGGGAGCTTGAGTGCCAGATGTTCCAACACCGCGTTGCTCATTCCCAGATTCGCTTCCGAGTTTTCGAAATTGATCGGGTTCACTTTATGCGGCATCGTGGAAGAACCGACTTCTCCGGCGACCGTATGTTGTTTGAAGTACCCAAAAGAAATATAAGACCAGATGTCGCGGTCAAAATCAATTGCAATACTGTTGAACCGGGAGATCGCCATAAAGGCTTCCGCCAAATAATCATGCGACTCGATCTGGGTGGTCAGCGGATTGTAGGTGAGCCCCAAGCTTTCCACAAAGGATTTGGCGATATCTTCCCACGGAGCATCTGGATAAGCGGACACATGAGCATTGAAGTTCCCCACAGCACCGTTGAATTTGCCCAAGTATTCAAGATTCCTTACTTGATCCAACTGACGCTGCCATCTTCTCACAAAAACGGCCAGTTCCTTTCCGACAGTGGTAGGACTAGCAGGTTGTCCATGCGTATGCGCGAGCATCGGCACATTTCGGGTTTGATCCGCGAAGTCCGCTACGGCAGAGACCAATTTTTCCGCAAGCGGCAGCCAGATCTGGCCGATTGCCCCCTGAAGCATTAATCCATATGCAAGGTTATTGATATCTTCCGATGTACAGCAGAAATGCACGAACTCCGCAACGTCTGCAAGCGATGTATCCTTGATATGGCGTTTGATATAATACTCGACTGCTTTGACGTCATGTTTCGTCGTTGCTTCGATCTCTTTGACTTCCATCGAGGCGGCTTCATCAAAATCAGCCGCTAATTTCCGCAGAAACTGAATCTCCTGTTCGGTGAAGGAACGAACATCTTTGATCCAGTCGATTTGTGACATCGCAATCAGCCACTCCACTTCCACGTGAACCCGGTACTTAATGAGAGCCCACTCGGAGACAAAGTCTCCCAACTCGCCTGCTTGATCCCGATATCGTCCGTCTAACGGGGAAATTGCTTTAATCGCCATATTCGCATACTTCCTTTCATATCGCTACCTGGCACCTTGGTGCCTTGGCGCGACTTGTGCTCTATGAGTGCCAAATTCGAAGTTTATCTATAGTTTCCAAGGCCTCTTCGATACTTTGTGCAAGCACGTTCAAGTGGCCCATTTTACGCTTTTCTTTTGCTTCCTCTTTGCCGTAAAGGTGAAGTTTGATTCCATTCGCGAGAAGATCCATCTTCTCAAGCACCGGCTGCAGATGTTCCCCCAGGATATTCACCATCACCACCGGGGTCAGCAGTGTCGTATCCCCCAGAGGCAAATTGCATACAGCCCGTACATGTTGTTCAAACTGCGACGTAACACAAGAGTCCATTGTGTAGTGACCGGAGTTGTGCGGTCGGGGCGCCAGTTCGTTCACAAGCAGCGTCCCTTCTTTCCAGAACATTTCTACCGCGATCAGTCCAATCACGTCCAGTTTTTCAGCGATCCTCCGAGCCAATTCCTGTGCCAGACGATCCGCTTCCTCCGAAATCCTCGCAGGTACAATCGACAGATGAAGAATATTCTCACGGTGGACATTTTCGGCTGTAGGAAACGTCCGCACTTCCTCGCTTGGATTTCGAGCCGCGATGACCGAAAGTTCCTTGTCAAAATTGACCCATCCCTCGAGCACCAACTCTTTTTTGCCTGCCCCAAGTGTTTCCCACGCCGTTTCTATCTCTTCCGCTTGCCGCAGGACATACTGTCCTTTTCCGTCATAGCCCCCTGTCGCGGTCTTCAGCACACAGGGTAGCCCCAGTTCGGAAACGGATTTTTTCAGATCCTCGCGGGAATAAACAGGCCGCCAGGGAGCAACCGGAATACCAATTGACTCAAGAGCCGTTTTTTCACGAATACGGTGCCGGGTGATATGGAGAACATGTCCTCCTTGCGGCAAATACGCTTCCTGTTCCAAGACCCGCACCATTTCGTCACTTACATTTTCAAACTCGTATGTAATGACGTTGGAGCAGCGAGCCATTTGACGGGCAACGTTGACATCATCAAGCGGACCTACAAAGTTCTTATCTGCCACTTGCGCGCACGGCGAGTCCTCTGTGGGATCCATTACAGCGATCCGGTATCCCATCTCACGAGCCTTTAGCGCAATCATACGGCCCAATTGCCCACCGCCGAGAATTCCGATCGTTGAGCCGGGAAGAATCTTTTGTCCGGTCCCAGTCATGTCAAATCCCCGCTTTCAATCACACGCTGCCGGATTTCCGCCCGTCGTTTCTCAAGAAGCTCCCGAATTTCAGGTCGAGTCGTTCCAAGAATCTGAGCGGCTAAAAGCCCTGCATTGGCAGCACCCGCTTTCCCAATCGCCACAGTCGCCACCGGAACTCCTGCCGGCATCTGTACAATGGACAATAATGAATCGAGCCCATTGAGCGCGGCAGATTTTACCGGAACACCAAGGACTGGCAGCACAGTTTTGGCAGCAACCATTCCCGGCAGATGCGCAGCGCCGCCTGCCCCTGCAATGATCACTTCGAGCCCGCGCTCGACTGCGGTCTCCGCATATTCAAACATCAGATCGGGTGTGCGATGGGCCGATACCACCTTTTTCTCGTAGGGAATTTGCAGTTCATCAAGAATTGCACACGCTTCCCGCATCGTCTCCCAGTCGGACTGGCTGCCCATGATTACACCTACCAGCGGTTTCAGCATCCCGGTACCTCCTTTTATCTAAACGACATTCCTTATTGTTCCAATATCTCCGAAAAAAATAGAAGCCCACAACGAGCAAGTTTCTTCTCGTGAGCGAGCGAAACCTGCCCGCCTGGGCTTTTATCCCTTCGGTGTCACGCCGCTCAACGGCATGCGTATCGCTCGGACCAGACATCAACCCCACCCAAAAAGCACCAATCACGCTGTGAAAAGCCTGAATGGTGCACCGCCAAAAATGATGGGTGCTGACCGGAACCCTAGATACTCTTTCGGCTCGTAGTCCGGTTATTTACGGTAACCGGGTAGATACTTTCGGGCCATATTCCCGAGGATATACGAGTGAATATTCGTTTTGCAATGCGTTCTACATACAGTGTACCAATCCGGGATACGGGTGTCAACGCAAAAGGCGAACGTTTTGACCCCTCTGTAACAAAACGTTCGGAAGTTGCTTTTTCCTTTTACCAGACGTTATTTTTGAGCGGACGGACATTCCTGAGAAAATTAAAAAGCGTATGCCTGGTTTGGCATATGCTTTTTAAGGGATGGAGAAAGTTATGATTGGTTTTCGCCAAAACGATCTAACAGAAACTTGTATGTACGTTCCATCTCCGGAAAATATCTTTTGATGTGATTATAGATTCTTAATGCCGTTTCTTCAGCATACACATGAGAAGTCTCATTGCAATCTTTCAACATCTGGAGCCACGCAGTCTCATCAGACAGCCAGTGCGCTTGAAAAGCCCGTTGTAATGTTTCACGGGGAGTGTTGGTTTGTATCCCTTCATTAGCAAGTAATCTCTTAAGTGTTTTCCAATATAACTCAATTGCAAATTCAAATCTTTGGATAGTACCATCAACAGCCAATAATGAATCTTCCGGCACCTGCAATGCTTCTCGCAATCTTTCCAAAGCTTTCCCCAGATTTAATAAGCTTTGAACGGATTTAGATTCGTTCATAGAGAACCTTCCCTTCTTGCGTAATTTTTTTCTTTAACTCGGGTGGAGCCTCTTCCCATCGAATTACATCCATCGAAAGCAATGTATCAATTTGCTCCAACGAAATTAAAAGTTCCAGCCATTGCCGTTGATTCAACTGGGGAGCTTCAATAGCCAAGTCGATATCGGAGCGTTCATCAGCGTCCCCTCTTGCCCGGGAGCCAAACAAGGTGACGCGCAACACCTCCGACTGTGCAGAAAATGCCTTTATCAATTGCTCCCGAAGATGTTCTTTGATGAACATACTAATCCTCCTTTTGAAAAAACGGCACCCTAAGTGATACAAGGTGCCGTCTCCTTTATTTACAGAGAACCTGTTTTCTCGTATTTCTCAGCCAACAGGTCAATTTCCTTTTTTAATTCTGCTACCAGATCCTTCTCCGGTACTTTACGAACGATCTCCCCATGGCGGAACAGCAGGCCTTCGCCAACCGAACCGGCAATTCCAATATCCGCTTCCTTCGCTTCACCGGGTCCGTTTACCGCACATCCCAGCACGGAAACTTTAATCGGTGCCCTGATCTTGGAGAGATACTCCTCAATCTCATTTGCGACACTGATCAGGTCAATTTCAATCCGCCCACATGTCGGACAGGATACGAGTGTTGCCGCATTGGAGACCAAGCCAAATGTCTTCAAGAGTTCACGCGCGACCTTGATCTCTTCGACCGGATCGGCGCTCAGTGAGACACGAACGGTATTCCCGATTCCCATCGACAGCAAAGTTCCAAGACCCGCTGCACTCTTCACGGTTCCCGCGAACAAGGTGCCGGATTCCGTAATTCCCAAGTGCAGGGGGTAGTCGAAGGACTCGGCCGCTTTTTTATAAGCTTCAATTGCCAGCGGTACATCTGATGCTTTCATCGAGACGATGATGTTTTGAAAATCAAGATCCTCCAGAATCCGAATATGGTGCAGCGCACTTTCCAACATCCCCTCGGCGGTTGGGTATCCGTATTTGTCGAGAATATGCTTTTCAAGGGAACCGGCGTTCACCCCGATTCGAATCGGGATGTTGCGCTCCTTGCAAGCTTTTACAACCGCTTCCACTCTCTCCCGGCGTCCTATGTTTCCAGGATTGATGCGAACCTTATCGATCCCGTTTTCAATCGCTTTTAAAGCCAGCTTATAGTCAAAATGAATATCCGCCACCAGCGGAATCGAAATCTCTTTTTTAATATCCTTGATCGCTGCCGCAGCTTCCTCGTTATTTACGGTAACGCGGACCACTTGACAACCGGCCTCTTCCAGCCGGTGAATCTGCTCGACCGTGGCCTTTACATCATGGGTTTTGGTCATCGTCATACTTTGAATAATCACCTGATCGCTGCCGCCGATCGTCACATTGCCCACCTGTACGGGGCGCGTTTCTTTTCTTAGGTACATAAAGAACAGTCTCCAATCTGTAAGATGTTCGTTACCTATTATACTCGTTCACAAAAAAATGGGCCAGTGCAATCGACCAACACAATTTGGTTAAGTCAAGCCTTGTCCGAATTCGGTGAAAATGAGAAAATACAATTCACAAGGGGGTGATATACAATGGAAGAGCAACAAGATCTGCTGTTGCGGGTACTTCAAGAGATAACCGGACTCCGCAGCGAGTTGAAAGAAGAGACTGCCAAACTGCGAAGCGAGCTGAAAGGGATGCGAAAGGCATTCAAGAAGGAAATCGTCGGTCTGCGGAATGAGATGCATGATGAGTTTATTCTTACCCGCACGGAGACTGCCCATCGTTTTGACAGACTCGAAGAAACTATCGATATTCTTTCTGTTAAAGTTAACGAAAACAGCCAAAGCATACAGGATCTGACGCAAACCTCAGCTTAACCCCGAGAGTCGTTTACCCACACATTATTCCCCCGAGGCAAATTGCTTCATCGGGTTTCTACAATCGCATGAACGTCAAAAACAGCCCGGTGATGATCGGGCTGTTTTATCATTTAAGTTTATTCCCCGCCGAGAAAAACATAGCGGGCCAGAATAAATACAGTCAGCAACCACATCATCCAATGAATTTTTACTTTCTCCTTGCGAACCAGATTATTCGCCAGAGCAAGCAGAACGAAGAATACGATGCCTGCGGAGATCCCGTTTGCAATCGAATAGGTAAACGGCATCAACACAATCGTCAAGAACGCCGGAATCGCATAAATCATATTTTCAAAATCAATCTTCTTCACCGCGTTCATCATCAGTACACCAACGATAATCAAAGCAGGGGCTTCCGCGGGAGTCGGAATGACAGCAACAAACGGAGCTAATACGAACAGCGATGCCAGGAAAAGCAAACCGGTAGTAACCGAGGTAAGACCCGTCCGGCCACCAGCCGCAATCCCGCTGGCACTTTCGACATATGCAGTGATGGTCGAAGTTCCAAGAAGCGCCCCTAAAGATACACCGCCCGCATCCACCAGCATCGCACGGCCGAGTTTCTTTTGGCCATCCGGGCGATCGAGCAGGCCCGTTTTGCCGGCGGTTCCGACCAATGTGCCGAAGGTATCAAACAGCTCAACGAATGTAAATACCAAGATCACTTCAAACAAACCAACCGCTAACGCCCCTGAGATATCCAACTCACCGACATTAAGATTGGAGAAGTCCGGCAGGAACGGCGTTTTGCCAAACAGTTCGGTTTGAGTTACACCTAACGGAATCCCGATCAGGGCAGTCAGCACAATCCCGAACAGCAGCGCACCCTGGACCCGAAGGGCCACCAGCAGGGCTGTCAACACCAGACCGATCAAGCAAAGCAGTGCTCCCTTATCATGAACAAAATTGGCCAGCAGCAGGTTCCATTCAAAATGAAGCAGGTTTACGGGAGTCGGAGCTCCTCCCACCGCTTTGTCGATGGCACCGGTTGAAGGCCCTCCATTGGTGAGGAACTGAACGTTCATAAGCCCGCCGATTTTCAGGCCGATGATCGTAATAAACAAACCGATTCCGACCGTGATCGCATGCTTGAGCGAATCAGGAACCGCTTCTACCAGAATCTGTCGAACTTTTGTTATCGTCAAAATGATAAAGATGATACCCGATAGGAATACAGCGCCAAGCGCAACCTGCCAAGTCATAATTCCAGTGTTTTGGGCGGCTACAACAGCAAAGTATGCGTTAAGCCCCATTCCCGGTGCCAACGCGACGGGGAAATTTACGAACAACCCCATAGCCAGTGTAACGAGTCCGGCACCTACTGCCGTTGCAAAGAAAATCGCGTTCTTGTCCATTCCGGTTCCGGCTAAAATCGCCGGGTTCAGGAACAAAATATAGGCCATTGTCACATATGTGGTAAATCCAGCGATAATCTCAGTCCGAACGTTGGTGTTGTACTCACGAAGTTGAAACAAACGTTCCAACATGCTGCTTCCTCCTCTCTAAGACCCCTTATTTATGTAAAAACGAGAGTGGGATTACTCCCACTCGATCGTTGCGGGCGGTTTCGAAGTAATGTCGTAGACTATCCGGTTTACATTCGGGACTTCATTTACCAGTCGAGTCGAAAGTCTTTCCAGAACATCGTACGGAATCCGTGCCCAATCGGCAGTCATTCCGTCTTTTGAAGTGACCGCGCGAATTCCGATCGTATAAGCGTATGTTCTTTCGTCCCCCATGACTCCTACGCTCTTAATGTCCGGCAGTGCTGCAAAATACTGCCAGATCTTACGGTCCAAACCGGAACGTTTAATTTCATCCCGGACCACCCAGTCGGCTTCTTTCAATAACTCCAGCTTGTCTTCCGTTACCTCGCCGATGATCCGAATCGCAAGTCCAGGCCCCGGGAACGGTTGACGCCATACGATGTCGTCCGCAATTCCCAGCTCAGTGCCGAGTGCACGAACTTCATCTTTAAATAATGTCTTCAGGGGCTCTACCAGCTTAAACTGCATATCTTCAGGCAAACCGCCAACGTTATGGTGAGACTTGATAGTAGCGGCCGTTGCCGTACCGCTTTCGACGATATCTGTGTAAAGGGTGCCCTGGGCCAGAAAGTCGAAGTGACCGAGCTTCTTCGATTCTTCCTCAAACACTCGGATAAATTCTTCACCGATAATCTTGCGCTTTCGTTCCGGATCGGTGACCCCCGCCAAGCGGCCCAAAAACCGTTCTTTCGCATCGATCTTGACCACATTCATCTTGAATTCCTGTGTGAATGTTTGCATCACCAGTTCAGCTTCGTTCTTTCTTAACAGACCGTGGTCAACAAACATACAGGTCAAGTTGTCACCGATTGCCCGATGCACAAGCACGGCCGCCACAGATGAATCGACACCGCCGGAAAGAGCACAAAGAACTTTTTTATCCCCGACTTGAGCTCGAATTTCCGCAATCGCTTCATCCACATAGGAACCCATCGTCCACAGTCCTTTGCAGCCGCAAACTTCATACAAGAAGTTTTTCAGCATGTCCTGACCGTAGATCGAATGATTCACTTCCGGGTGGAACTGAACGGCATACAGTTTGCGTTCAGAGTCACTCATTGCTGCAACAGGTGCATGGTCGGTCGAAGCATCCACCTGAAACCCGTTTGGAGGTGCCAGAACAAGGTCGCTGTGACTCATCCACACCTGTTGTTTTGTTGGTTGATCCTTGTATAATACTGCATCCGATCGCACTTCAATCATGGCCTTCCCGTATTCCCGAACGGCCGCACGCTCCACTTTCGCATCATAATGATGTGCCATCAACTGCATTCCGTAACAAATACCGAGTATTGGAATCCCAAGTTCAAAAATGGCCGGGTCGACCTTCGGAGATCCCTCTCCATACACGGAATTGGGTCCGCCCGAGAAAACGATGCCTTTCACATTCATCGCCTTTATTTCATCGGCCGTTACTGTCGGCGGCAGCAGCTCCGAGTATACATTCAATTCGCGAATCCGGCGGGTGATCAATTGGTTATATTGTCCGCCAAAATCCAGTACAACAACGGATTCATGTTCTTTCATTCTAAAGTACGCCCCCCGAAATATAAAAAAATAACACCAGAGTCCCTCGTGAAACCTCTCCACTAGCATTAGCAAAGATTAACAGTCACATACGAGGCGAATCAGGTGTTCATCAGTGATGTACGAACAACCGCCCCGTAGTCAAGTCATTTCCGGTGACTTGGTAGAGACTGCCGAGCCATATTCCCGGCATTATACGAGCCTGTTTTTCGACATCATTTTACCCGAACGTTTTTTATTCGTCAACGCTTCTTCGTTCGTCCTATCTTCCGAACGATCCTTCCCCAAAGTTGTCGGAATTCCCCGACTTCTCGTGTTTTTGCTTGTTTGTTTCCGTAACGAATCCTTTCAAAGATACGGGTTAACGAGATCCATTCGCTGCCCTTATACCCCTTCAGAGCGAGCTCATCGCCAAATTCTCTGAACGTCGCATCTGGTTCCCGCTGCCACCCTAAACGCTGCAGGGCTTTCAATAATCTTTCAATCGCCAGTACAATAATCGAACTGTGATCCGGGCCTCTTCCCAATGAGCGGCGCAGATAGAACACGACCATGATACGCCTGCGGAAAATCCATCCGACCGCCAGTACCGTCCCGAGTACCAATAAAAAGATCTTCCCAATTCGTTCCCAATCTATCTCATAGGATACGTCCACACTGTTGTCTTCCTCTTTTGGCGTATTGTTCCTCTGATTCTGTTCCTTCTGTTCGGTTTCCGTATTCGGAGTGTCGACAGGAAGAACTTCCATTACTACAGGCTGGGAAAAAGAGGCTGTCGGCTCAAACGGAAGCCAACCGGTTCCCGGGATATATACTTCCGCCCAGGAATGGGCATTTCGATTGCGTACGATATACTTCTTCTTGTCATTCGATGAATCGAAGGAGGAATCCGACTCCCCTTCCGTAAATCCTTTTACCCACCTCGCAGGCAGCCCGGCAGCCCGGGCCAGAACAACCATCGAAGAAGAGAAATGATCGCAATATCCCTGCTTGCTTTCAAACAAAAACTGGTCGACAAAATCCTGATTCGGCCCCGGGAAAGGAACCTGTTCCACTTCGTACTTGTAATTATATCTTAGATACTCTTCAATTGCTTTCGCTTTCTCATAATCGGTTGCCTTTCCGTTTGCAATTTGAAAAGCCAATTCCCTGATTCGCGGCGGCAAGGAAGAGGGCAGTTCGAGAAACATCGCTCTTAATTTAGAATCCATAGGATCGTTTTTCTGCATCTGCTGTTCCCGTTTCTTGACACCTTCCGGATCATAATAAGGGACTTGCGATACCACTTTATAGGCGTTTCCTTTGGTAAGCTGCCCGCCCCACTTCCATCCTTGCGGTTGGAAATAACGAAGAGAGAATCTCTCTGCTGCAGAGGGAGTCGAGTTCTCCTGCACGTTCATCGGCTGGTATTGCCCAAATATCGCATCATACACTCCGTTTTGGACTTCGATTTGTTGTTCGACCGTTTTCGTCTTGATGCTTGGCAGAATACCATACCACTGAGCATACTTTTCCAAGGCGATTTTCTGCTGGACATTTTCCGCCAATGTAAAATTGCTTCCGGCCATAGACCAGCCTCTGCCCGTATAATGCACTTTTGACTCGCCCCGATAATAGCCGGGCTCATTGGTGATCACTGTAAAAGCAACCGTATCATCCGTTACATAGGGTCCGCCGAGCGCACTGTCATCCGATCCGTACCCGATTTTCTTCGGACCGTTCGCCATCTCTCCCGCCGCTTTCCCCTGGAGGAAGGCGACCGGATCGGGCCAGGCAGGAGGATATTTGGGAGCCGCAATCCCTGTTCCGACAGCGGTTAACGTGATTACCAGCGTCCAGAGAACCCATTTGACGGGCCAACCTCGCAACCGTGCCGGGATTCGGGCCCATTTTTCCAATTCCGGGAGCTGGGATAAGGAAAGCAGAACAAACCCCAGTAAGAAGTAGCGCACCACATAGCCGGATGCATCCGGAGGAAAGAATGTATCGATCACTCCGATTACCACTTCACCGACGAACAACAGAATAAACAACCATATCCGACTTTGCATTGCATTCCGATAGACGGATGCGGTCAGCCAGAGAAAAAGCAGGAATAAGAATGTTTGCGAAATGTCCGGAATTTCCATGAATCTCTTCTCGGCTGCCAATGATACCGCGTTTAGAGCCGCCAGCAGCACATCGATTATCCAATCGGGATGCCAAATTTTATCACCCGAGTAGTAGAAATAATACATGATGGAGAAGAGGGAAGCCAGCTTAAGTGCGATTTTTACGGAATGCAAAGGGATCAGCAGATCAAATAGCAACAGCATCCCGACAAATAGATAAAACCCGTTCATGTCCGGCACCCCGCCCGCTTGCCCTAGCGGGGAGAGCAATTGATAAAGCCAGCCGAACAAAACGGCTGTCAGCAGGAAGTCCCTCGTCCATGTTCCCGTGATCCATTTAGTTGTATGCTGCATGAACCACCGGCCCCCTTACCGCTTCATCCAATTCCTGTTCGCTTGCCACAAAATAAACATGTACGCCAAATATCGCCAATTTTGCGATTTGCTGCCGTTCCTCGGGTGTAATGGAAGCCGAACTCTTCAACAGGAAAAATTCGGTTTTGATTTTGCGATATTCCAGTAAACTGACCAGTTTTACAATTTCCTCATTGAGCATCGGCGTGATCATCACTATAGTTGAACCGCGTGACAGATAACTGATTTCTCTCAGAACGATTTCCTTAAAAGACAGATCCAAATCCGGCTGTACCAATGTCAGATGTTCCAGAATTTTTATAAAATGCTCCTGACTGCGCGATACCGGAAGAATCATTTTTTCCTGTCCGCAGGACACGAGGCCCACAGAATATTTCTTTTCCATCCCATAGCGGATCAAAGACGCGGTAGTGGTCACCGCCATTTCAAAAATGGGTCCGCCTCCAGCGCCATAATCTTGTCTGCTGCGATTGAAGAAAAACATCAGTTCGTTTGTCACGTGCAGCTCGAATTCCTTTGATTTCAAAGCGCCGGTCCGGGCGGTGGCCCGCCAATGAATGCGGGATAACCGGTCCCCCGGCGCATAATCTCTCACGCCCAGGACGTTAGTGGTATCCTCTGCTATTCGATTCTGGGCAAAAGACATCCCGGTGTTAAACTGATTCACCGTGTGCCAGTACCGTATCGGAACAATTCGTGGATATACGGTAATCTTCTCATCACGGCGGTGGACAATTTCTTTTCGGTAAAAACCGAAGATATCCCCAGTGCGGAGGATCGTGTCGCGCATTGAATATTTCCCCCGCTGCAAATCCGGAATTGTATATTTCATCCGAATCCGCTTGTCAAAACCAGGGAAGAACATACGCCTGTTCGCCGTTCCCCGAATTACCAGCTTGTGAGGGATAAGATCTTCAACCACCAGCCATGCCAACGGCCACCTGCTTTTCGATCGGATATCCAAATCCACTTCGAGTGTCGAACCTGCCGTCAATTTCGTCGACGACACCCTTCGTTCGGTTGTTAGATGGCGTCCCGCATAGTATTTTGTCAGAAACACATACAAAGCGATTGTTGACGCAGCAAAGAGCAGAAACCAGGAGGCATATCCCCCCTGAAATTGGGCGTATGAAAAAGCGGAAGCAAGAATCACTGTCCAGAGTATGACCGTGCCTGCAGATCTGAACACTTACTGTCTCTCCCTGTCTCTTGAGATCGGAACCGGAACGTTACGCATGACTTCTCGCAGTACATGCTCTACGGAAGTACCCGACAACCGGGCTTCCCCTTTAAGAATGATACGGTGTCCAAATGTTACCGGTATCAATTGCTTGATATCATCCGGCACCACATAGTCCCGCCCAAGAATAAAGGCGAGGGACATCGACGCTTTCAACAATGCAAGCGAACCACGGGGTGACACGCCCAGATACACATCGCGATGTTCTCTCGTGGCAGTCGCAACTTTCACCATGTACTCTCGCAAACTTTGCTCAACGTAAACTTTCCGTACGTCTTTTTGCAGTTCCTGCAAGGTTTCCAGGTCTATTACTTGCTGCAGATTTTCAATTGGGTGCCCCTTTTCCTGCCGGGATAAGATATCGATTTCATCTTTCATGTCCGGGTAGCCGAGGCTGATTTTGATCAGAAAACGATCCAATTGGGCTTCCGGCAAAGGAAAGGTTCCTTCGTATTCGATCGGATTCTGAGTGGCCATCACCATAAAAGGCTTCGGGAGCACATACGTAACCCCGTCGACCGTGAGGTTCCCTTCTTCCATCGCTTCCAGCAGCGCGGATTGGGTTTTCGGCGAGGTGCGGTTGATTTCGTCCGCCAGCACGACATTGGCCATAATTGGACCGGGACGGAATTCAAATTCTTGCGTTTTCTGATTGTAGATCGATACCCCGGTTACATCAGAGGGGAGAAGATCGGGTGTAAACTGGATGCGCTTAAATGAACACCCGAGGGATTTCGCGAGGGAGCGTACCAGCATGGTCTTCCCCACTCCCGGTACGTCTTCCAACAGGACATGTCCACCGCTTAACAAAGCCACCAAACATAAACGAACGGCATCCGATTTGCCGACAATCACTTTTTCCACACTCGCCACGACCTGCTGCATCCCTGCATGTGGTTGATCGTAGTTCGTATCCACCAGTTGTTGTTCGCCAGTTACTTTCATTCTGCCAGATCCTCCCGTCATTCACTTAGAACCTATCATTATTCAAGTTCGATAATCAAAAGTAAGAAACCTTCTCTTATTGAAAAAATTTACCATGTGCAGATTCTAGTACATCTAGTATAAGCCTACCATTCTTCACACAAACTCGCATTCGGGAAAAATTGGCCAAACGCAAAAACACCCTTATGCATTAGACATACATAAGGGTGTTTGGTTACAGCCTGTCGATTTTTATAAGTATCCATTGGGATTCACATAATTCATTCGACCGTTACTGATTCCGTTGGCAACGGCAAAGTGCAGGTGCGGACCGGTCGACTGACCGTCGCTTCCGATTGCTGCAATTGTCTGCCCACGCTTTACCTGTTGTCCGACAGATACATAGATTCCGTTTCCGTACATATGACCATATACGCTCATGATACCGCCTGCGTGTTCGATCACTACCCAGTGTCCGAATCCGGACGCGCGGCCGGCAAACCGCACAATACCGTCGTCAACCGCGACAATCGGTGTTCCAACAGGACCAGCAATGTCAATACCGGCGTGCATTGTTCCCCAACGCTCTCCATAGCCGGACGTAACGACCCGTGAGGAAGGAACAGGCCAAGCCCATTTACCGGAGCTGGTAATCTTATCTTTGCCGTACTGAGCAGCAACCTGTGCTGCAATCTGCTCTTCGATCGCTTGCATTTCTTTCTGTTCTTTCGCAGCCTCTGCCTCTGTAATCTTGCGTTCTTTCTGAACCTCTGCAAGAATCGCCTTCTGCTCGGCTTTCATTTTATCCTGCTCGGCCCTTGCGGCAACCATCGCCTGCTGTCGCACCCTGCGCATCTCTTGCTCATGCTTGAGATTTGCCTGAATCTGGTCGAGCTTGTTCTTTTCTTCCTTGATTCCTTCCACCAGACGCTTGTCCTGATTCACAACAAGCGACAATGTGCTCATGCGGTCGACGAAATCGCTGAAGTCTGTTGATTCGAAGAGAACTTCCAAATAGGATACGTCCCCTTGTTCATACATTACCCGCAAGCGCTGTTTCAGCAGATCTTTACGGGCTTCCAGCTTCTCCTGCGTCTTCTGAATTTCGATTTCCATCTGGCGAATCTTCTCCGCTCCGGCATTGATCTCCGCCTGAATCCCGCTGATTTGCTGCTCGATTTCAGCAATCTGCTGCTCGATGGCAGACAGTTTCTTTTGCAGATCCTTCTCTTCACCACGGAGCTTTTTAATTTCTTTCAAGCGTTCATTATATTGTTGTCGAATTTCCTCGAGTCTTTTCTGGTCAGATTCGATGCTGGCCTGTGCCGTCGTAAAAAGAGGCGTCATCAACATGGCGCCTGCGAGCATACCGGCCAACAGTTTTTTTGAAGCCTTGAAAGCCATGTCCGTTCTCCTTTCTATCGATTCCTCATCGCCTCGAAAGTCGATTCCAGTAGAAAGCTTTTGCGTCATCCATAATTATTCGACGCCGTTCGTGCATTTCCTGTCACCTTTTGAAGTTTTTTCGCAAAAAAGTCATGTTTTTCACGAAAAATAGGGGTTTCCTACCGAAAACTGGCGTTATATAGCACAAAAAAGCGCCCTTTCGAAGGAAAAGGCGCCTTGCTTCCTGTTGTCCCATCCGTAATCAGTCACCGCTAAAACCCCGTAAAAACGCATCCGCTTCCCGATCATAGCAAAATTCACAAAGGTTCAACTTCAATAAGACACTGTATGTAATTCTGGTGTTTGGCAGGCTGCATTTATCGCACAGGGCAATTTCAAGATTTGGACTGTCGGACATTTGCTTCACCACCATCAAATGATTCAGCACTTTGCGGAAACTATATTCCTTTTGTACTCTTACTTATTCTTGCCCTTTTTTCTGCTGCCTGATTCCATGTTTTACCGAGCGCAAAAACAAAAGGGATCGGTTCTCACCGACCCCTTAGGTCTCTTACATCATATCCATGCCGCCCATGCCGCCCGGCATAGCAGGTCCTTTATCCTTTTCCGGCTTGTCGGCAACGATTGCTTCCGTAGTGAGGAACATAGCTGCTACGGATGCAGCGTTTTGCAGAGCGGAACGGGTAACTTTTGCAGGGTCTACGATACCTGCTTCAATCATGTCTACCCATTCACCTGTTGCCGCGTTGAAGCCGATGCCAACTTTTTCTGTCTTCAGGCGCTCAACAACTACTGCACCTTCGAGACCTGCGTTGTCAGCGATTTGACGAACCGGTGCTTCCAACGCCTTGCGAACAAGGTTTACACCTGTCAATTCGTCGCCTTCCGCGTTTACATTGTCGAGAGCGCGGATTACGTTTACAAGTGCCGTACCGCCACCTGCAACGATTCCTTCTTCAACAGCTGCCCGAGTTGCGTTCAATGCATCTTCAATGCGGAGCTTCTTCTCTTTCAATTCGGTTTCGGTAGCAGCTCCAACTTTGATTACCGCTACGCCGCCAGCCAGCTTCGCAAGACGCTCTTGCAGCTTTTCTTTATCGAATTCGGAAGTGGTTTCTTCCAATTGAACTTTGATTTGCTTAACGCGACCGTCGATGTCCTCTTTGTTGCCCGCACCGTCAACGATGATCGTGTTTTCCTTGGATACACGAACCTGACGGGCGCGACCGAGTTGATCGATAGTTGTGCTCTTCAGTTCGAGACCGATCTCTTCGGAAATCACTTGACCACCGGTGAGAACCGCGATGTCTCCGAGCATTGCCTTGCGGCGATCACCGAAGCCAGGAGCTTTCACAGCAACTGCAGTGAAGGTTCCGCGCAGTTTGTTCACAACGAGAGTTGCGAGTGCTTCGCCTTCAACATCTTCCGCAATCAGCAAGAGTGGACGACCGGATTGAACAACACGCTCAAGCACCGGAAGGATCTCTTGAATGTTGCCGATTTTCTTATCGGTGATCAAGATGTACGGCTCGTCAAGAACAGCTTCCATCTTGTCAGCGTCGGTTACCATGTACGGAGAAATGTAACCGCGATCGAATTGCATCCCTTCAACAACTTCGAGCTCGGTGGTGAATCCTTTGGATTCTTCAACAGTGATTACACCGTCTTTTCCAACCTTCTCCATCGCATCTGCAATCAAGGAGCCGATTTCGTCGTCGCCTGCAGAGATTGCGGCTACTTGTGCAATGTTTTCACGGCCTTGAACCTGCTTGGAGATCGCTTTGATTTCTTCTACAGCTGCACGGACCGCTTTTTCAATCCCCTTGCGGAGAACCATCGGGTTTGCACCTGCAGTAACGTTCTTCAAGCCTTCACGAATGAGCGCTTGTGCAAGAACGGTAGCGGTAGTGGTACCGTCACCAGCTACGTCGTTGGTCTTGGTAGCTACTTCTTTTACCAACTGTGCACCCATATTTTCAAAAGAATCTTCGAGTTCGATTTCTTTTGCGATGGTTACACCGTCGTTAGTGATCAACGGAGAACCGAATTTCTTCTCAAGAACTACGTTACGGCCTTTCGGACCGAGAGTTACTTTCACCGCATCAGCAAGAGCGTCTACGCCGCGAAGCATCGCGCGACGAGCGTCTTCACGAAACTTAATCTCTTTTGCCACGTCAAATATCCTCCTCTAAAATATGGTTTTTGCCTCTAAGTATGGGCGTGCAATTATTTTTGAACTACAGCGAGTATGTCGTTTTCTCGGAGAATCAGGTATTCAACATTGTCGTATTTAACTTCGGTGCCGGCATACTTCGAGAAGATTACGCGGTCACCAACCTGTACATCCAGAGGAACACGCTTGCCTTCCTCATAACGGCCAGCACCTACTGCAACTACTTCGCCTTCTTGCGGCTTTTCCTTTGCAGTGTCCGGAAGTACGATTCCACTTGCAGTCTTCTCTTCACGCTCGACAGGTTTAATTACCACGCGATCACCGAGTGGTTTAATCATGAACTACCCCTCCTACTAAATATGCTGTAAGTATTTGTCGATCTCTGTTAGCACTCACCTCAATCGAGTGCTAACGACAATTCTTATGATATTCATTTCGATGTCCCTTTGCAAGACCTTCCAAGGAAAAATTTGAACTTTTTTATGTGATTTTTTTGTAAAGAATCCGATCAGCAAAAATTATACCGACCGTTCCTACTTTTTCAACGGTTTTCTTGTCCTTTTACACCCGTTTCCTGGGCCACAATCTATTGTATCCGTTCACTTTGGAAAAATACTCCTGTCCCTCAAATCTTTGCCCACATTTCAGGCGGGTTCAACTCGTAAATCCCATTCTCTCTATACATATAGTGATTGACGATGAATTCCCGTCGAATTGTTGCATAATCTTCATGGAACTGCTTGATAAATTCATTGATTTCCTGTTCCGTATATTTTCTTTTCTTTTCAAGACCTTTGAGCATATATTCAAACACGATCAGCTTCTTTTTCCGCTGGGCCGGGATTTGCTTGAGCTTACCATCCGGAGTATAGAAACTTTTGATCACTGCGGCTCTTTCTTGCTCAATCTTTTCATCCTCCCTGTCCACCCCCGACGATTCCTTCTTCAAGACTACGTCCACGATTCCTTCCGCATACCGTTTTAAAGCGGTCTCTTCCAAATGAAAATAGATCGTATTTTTGTCCCGACGCTCCTTTATCAGCCCGACTTCCCTCAGCTTTGTCACATGATGGGTAACGGTTGGCGGCGTGACCCCCAATTTCCCGGCGAGAGCCTGACCGTGTAACGGCCCCTTGGAAAGCAGTACCAGAATGCGAATCCGGGTGGGATCCGCCACTGCTTTATGAAAATTTACGAGTCGATCAAGCTGCACGATACTCACTCCCGTTTTGTTCTGTTCGATTGTTCCTTCGAATCAACACTGCGTAGAGGATCGAAAAAAGCAAAATCACGGATCCGCCAATGATTCCAAGCAATTGCGGCCCCAGAACAGGGATTAGGAACCCGGCGACCATCATGGACAGAGCCAGCAGAGAGGATCTGATTGTGTGAAACATGGAGAAGACTCTTCCTTGCACAAGATTGTCTGTGGAGGCTGCAATCAGTGTCATAATCGCCGAATTCCCTATCGCTCCTGCAAGCCCCGCTCCTATTAATGCTATATTAGCAAAAATGGGCGATGGGCTGGCGGCAAACAGGATATGAAATACGGCATCCACAAGAAACGCAATCCCTGCCGCCATTTGCAGCTTCCGCTTCTCGCCCGGAAAACACCTTCCGGCATCAGACTGTCAATAATCGTGCCAGCACCTATCGAAGCATAGGATACTCCTGCACCAGTGCTTCCCTGCCCGTGAACTTGATGAGCCATAACCGAAATCAGCACATTGATCGCACCACCGCCCGTGCACCATCCAAATTCCAGCAAAAACACATAAAGTACGGACTTGTTGGCGGTGACGGCACTGATTCCGGTCACAAACTCCGACCAAAAAGAGGGCCTGATATCTTGCTTCACCGCAGCCAGTCCCCCAACGAGCTGATAAGAGTCGCAAGAAACAAACGGCGAAACGGCCCATTTTCCCGCAGCAATTCCCATCCCCCAAATTTCTCCGTCATTCGCATGAAGAGACACCTTCTTCACCCGGAAATCAAACATATTCAACGATCATATAATTTTATATGTTTCTAATTAGATAGTAACCTAATCTGTTTCTCCCGTCAAGAATTCGCTGAAGAGTACAAACCGAATAGGACAATAAATACAAAAAGACAGGAGATTTCTCTCCTGCCGCTACACGAGAATTATTATTTACGCTCCAATCTCTCAATCACCTTTTCAAGCTCCATCTCCGCCATCGAATTGAGGCGCAGGTCATGCTCCCCAAACGTTAGTGTTGTGGTAACAAAGTTGGGTACGATCACACAGTGCATCCCTGCCCGCTTTGCCGCAATAGCCCCATTCGGAGAATCCTCAAACGCGATCGCTTCCTGCGGCTGCACCCCTAAACATTCACATGCTTTCAAATACAGGGCGGGATCCGGTTTCACGTGTTCCACATCATCGGCAGTCCGGATACATTCAAAGTAGTCGAGCAGGTTCAACTTCGTTAACCACCGGGTCACCCATGCCCGGTTGGAGCTTGATGCCAGGCCGATTTTCAAGCCCAATCGTTTGGCCGCGACCAAATAGTTCTCTACGCCGGGAAGCGCTGTTTCGTTCTCAACCCGCAGATCGAACATTTCTCTGCGTTGTTTCCCCAATACATCCCGGTCTACAGGCTTGCCGATGCATTGCTCCAGATAAGCGTACGCGTCGAAAAAATTCGCATGGGTGCCAACGCATTGTCCCCATACTTCGAGCGGCAGTTCCGCCCCATGTGATTTATAGATCTCCTCCAGCACTCGATACTCATGGGTTTCCGTATCAAAAATCAAGCCGTCAAAATCAAACACTATCGCCTTGATCAAGCCTGCCCCTCCTTTTTGAATGGGAAAACCGGCCTTTCCGACCGGTTTCCTCATTTTATCTGCTTGCTATGCGAGTCCGCTTTCCTGGAGTCGTTTCAAGCGTCTTTTATAAGAAATACGTGACAGAGTGACACCTATCTCATACAACAGAATCATCGGCAGCGTCGTGATAATATCGGACACCGGCTCCGGGGGAGATAAAACAACCCCGACCACAGTAAGGATGAAATACGCGTATTTGCGGTTTTTCGTGAGAAATTCCGGTGTCAGGAGCCCTAATCGAGTCAGGAACAAAACTACAATCGGCAGTTCAAAGATAAACCCGAACGGAAGCACAATATTGACCATAAAGGAAAAATAATTGGCCGCGCCTTGTACCATATCAAAACTTTCGGAGCCCAGCGCAACAAAGAAATTGTAGATCGTCGGGAAGATAAAGAAATACCCGAAGGCAATTCCGGCAAAGAAAACGAGTGAAATGACGGGAATAAAGGTAGCGGTGACCTTTCTCTCGAGCTCAGTCAAACCAGGGGCTACGAACTTCCAGACCTGGTAAAGCAGTACCGGAATTGTCAGCCCGATTGCTAAAACCCCTGCCACAATCATATAAATTCTCAACACTTCCGAGGGGCCAAACACGGTCATGTGCATCCCCGCGGGCATTCCACGCTGTAAAAAATCCAGAATATCGCGGACAAACGCAAACGATACAAACAGAAACACAACAAACGCCAGCAGCGTAATAATCAATCGTTTCCGCAGTTCCGCCAGATGGTCCACTAATTTTTGTTCTCTATCCATCGATCGCGCTCCTCCTATCTCAGAGCTAACGTTGCCAAGACCAATTCAATGAAACAATCTATCTCATTTCTATCATACACTCGGGCCGCTGAAGGGGCAAGAAACGGTGCCCCGTCAATCGTTGCCACGGCAACCACATTTTCTAACCTTTCGTTTTGAAAAATTGCCCCCCGCCGATCCGAGACCACGATTTTCGGAAGGTTCCCCTGTTTGTATCCCTCCACGATCACCAGATCAACACCTTCGAAACGCTTCAACATTTCTTCCAAAGTCGGGGGCTGTGCAGGCCACCCTTGTACAGCCCATTTGCCAGAGCTTGCAATCGCCACCACATCTGCCCCGGCCTGACGATGTTGAAACGTATCCGTTCCTTCATAATCGAGTTGGAAGTCGTGGGCATCGTGCTTTAATGTCCCTACCCGGTACCCCCGATTCTTCAGTTCCGACACAAGCTTGCAAACAAGCGTCGTTTTGCCCATGTTTTTATAACCGACAACCGCGAACGCCTTTACACTCACTCCTGCTCTCCTCCCGGCAGAGTGTTGTTTAATGCGGGGATTGGCATCTCAAGCAGGTAAGCCTCGACGAGATCCCCTTGTTTAACTTCTGTCCTCGCCAAGATGCGGATAAAGCCCTGAATTCCCGAAAGGGTCGACATGATACCGGCGCTTTGGCCATATGCCAATGGGTACGCGGCTGCCCGTCCTTCTTCGATTACAATCCTTGCCCGGAGGAAGCGGTCCATTCCAATCGTTTTCCATTCCGGTACATCCGCCAATACAACCTGCAAAGGCTTTGATAAAGGTTCCGAATACCCTGCCATCGCCCGGATTGCCCCTTGCAAAAACAAGACCGCGTTTACGTACCCTGCAGCCGGATTTCCCGATAAGCCAAATACCGGCTTCTCTACTACGGTCGCAAATGTAAAAGGGGTTCCCGGACGCATATTTACTTTCCAAAATTCCACCTGACCGCCCGCCTGCTGATAGGCCTCCCGCATTACATCATAATCTCCGACCGACACGCCGCCGGTAGTAACAAGAGCATCCACTACAGGCATCGCCATTTGAATCGCTTCAGCAACAGCATTGACTTCATCATCCACCTGCTCGAGAAGATAAGGAATCCCGCCCCAAGCTGAAATTAAGCCGGACAGCATATAGGAATTGCTGTTATAAATCTTCCCGGGGGCAAGGGGGTGTTCCAACCCAATCAGTTCCCGTCCGCTTGACAGGACTCCGATGATCGGTTTTCGGTATACAGTCACTTTCGAAACCCCGACCGTCGCAAGAAGGGCCATTTCAGCCGCTCCGATGACAGCCCCTTTTTCGAGAATCTTAGCCCCGGCTTGAATATCCTCCCCTTTGACAGAAATTGATTCACCTTCCCTCACAGGCAGAAGGACTGCAATGTGTTCCGCATCGGGAGAATGTTGTGCGTCTGTAATTTCGAAGCGGGCTACCGCATTCGCCCCTCTGGGAATCGGAGCCCCTGTCATAATTCGAATTGCCTCGCCCGGCATCAGGATATGGTCCGACACTTCACCTGCTCCGACTCTTCCCTGTACACGGAGTTTTACAGGATGTTCAGGCGTGGCGTGTTGTACGTCTTCTGCCCGAATCGCAAAGCCGTCCATCATCGAACGGTCAAAAGGCGGAACCGGTACACTTGCGTACATGTCTTCAGCGAGAACATAGTTAAATGCATCCTTCACGTGAATTTCAATGGAATTGACAGGCTTTACATAATCCATTATCGCCTGAATTGCTTCCTCAACGGAAAGTCCGACTCTCATCATTTGAGGAGACCTCCGTGTCCCAATTCGGCAATTTCCCGGCTTGTCACTTTATCCCCTGCGAGAATTCGCGGCAGGAACAAATCAAATGCGGTAATCTCTTCATAGATGACGGCCCCTGGCAGACCAAAAACCGGGACACCCTGAATGTAAGCCAGCATCATCATCGAACCGGGAAGCACCGGCATTCCGTACGACACAACCTCGGTGGCCAGTTCATGAATTGCGCCCGGAGTGCGGTCATCCGGATCAACAGACATTCCTCCGGTACAAATCACAAGTTCGGCTCCCTGGTTCAGAAATTCTTGGATCCCCGCCTGGATGTTTTCTTTTGTGTCCCCGACAATCTTTTGCCCCAGCACCTCCGCATCAAAAGGGGCAAGTTTCTCCCGGATCCGCGGCCCGAACTTGTCTTCCACACGACCGGTCAGAACTTCGCTTCCTGTGGTTACAATCCCCACCTTCATGCGGCGAAAAGGCAGAACGGCAATCACAGGGGCTGACATTCTCGCCAGCGTCTCAGCCTGTGTAATTTTCGTCTCCGCAATAATGAGCGGAATCGCCCGCATGGCTGCCACCGTATCGCCAGGTTTTGCCACAGTGTCCGTTTTCCTGGTCACAACCGCAAGCTCGCCGAGGGAATTGATCATCAGCAGGGCTTCCGTATCGATCTTTACCAAACCGTGAATTTCCGAAGTGAGAACCACTTTGCCCTCTGACGGTTCCGAAGCAGTCAAGTGGTCACCCATCAGCGCACGAGACAAGCGAATCGCCGCATCATCTTCATGCAGTTCGCCGGGCTGAAGCTCAAGAACATAGATATGCTCTTTCCCGATGTCCAACAGCATCGGGATATCCTCTTCCTGAATCACATGTCCTTTTTTAAAAATGCGCCCCTTAAACTCTCCCGGAACAATACGTGTCAAATCGTGAGCCAGCCGGAGTCCGACAGCATCACGGACGTGAACTTCTCTCATCTTTCTCACCCCTTACAGAACCGGAAGTTCCTCAATTCGAAACTCCATCATCAGTTCGTCTTCTCTTCTGTAAAACCGCACATTCAAACGTTCTTGCATAAACATCAGCACCGAATCCGGCACCCCTTCGGCATCAAGAACCATCTGATGCGGCATCAGGGTTTCGTCAACCGGATCGTGCTCAATGTTGAGGAAGTATTGAACATGCGGATCCTCAGTTTGGTCTTCCGCCACAACGAACACGTAAAGACCCGGATATTTCGTGATTCCCTGTTTCCCAAGTTCCATGAAAGTACGGAACAAGGGGATACTGTAATCATCCAGAACCAGCACCACAGGAGCTTCGGGTGAAGTAGCCTCGATAAAGTCTTTCACAAATGCTTCTCTTCCGGTGATATCCTGAGGATCGCGCAACCCCAAACGGCAGCGGAAATCCCATTCGAACCGGCCCATGGCCTCCAACGATCCGCCGTATCCCAAGCCGATTAAATATTGTTTTGCCTCCATCCATCACACCTTCAATCAATAAATCTCCCATCAAAGTGACGTTAAGCTCTGTTGCTTATTCCGAGTACTTTGCTGGGGAGCCGAAGATCATCAGCCACATCTCGCCATGTTGACGGGGACCCATAAAGATCCAAAAGTAAATCACGTTGTTTAATGGGTGATTTTAATATTCTTGGACCATCGGATGGATTGTGATATCGTCCACCAGTACGCCTTCCGGTTGGGAAGCCGCATAGAGAACAGCACGGGCAATATCCTCCGCTTGCAGCCAGTCGGCCTTGTGGGCAGCTCCCTGCTCGCTGTTTGCAAAGTAAGTGTCGGTCATTCCCGGCAAAACATTTGTGACTTTAACGCCTTTGCTTTGAACTTCCTTCCGAAGCGAATCTGCAAACCCCTGAACCGCAAACTTCGTCGCACAATATCCGGCACCACCAGCAATCGTACGGCGTCCCACATCAGACGAAATATTGAGAATGTGACCGGAGCCCTGCTCCAGCATCGGTTGCAAAACCCCGCGGGAACAAAGGAAGAGTCCCGTCACATTGATATCGAACATGGTCTGCCACTCTTTGAGTGTCGTTTCTTTTACAGATTTGAAATATCCGACTCCCGCATTGTTCACCAGTACGTCGATCCGGCCGAAACGGGACAGCGTGACTTCCACCATAACCTCGACTTCTTCTTCTTTTGAAATGTCGGTTGTGACGGTTAAAACATCTTCCGCGCCTGCCTCCATGGCGCGTCCGCGTACCCGTTCCAGATCTTCAGGGTTTCGCGCAACGAGAACGAGTTTTGCTTTTTCTTTCGCAAAGGCCAACGCGATTGATTCACCGATTCCGCGGCTGGCTCCTGTTATTACAACGACTTTATCCTTCATCTATGTCCACCCCTTATGTATTCGCTGCAAATTTCCTGACAAGCTGTTCTGTGACGAGAAAATCCAAATGAACATCATGTTCCTCAACCGGTAATCGGCCCACCACTTGAAGCTCATATGCAAGTCCAATTTTTACCGTATCTGAACGTAGCATGGGTAGAAACCGGTCATAATAACCGCCTCCATATCCGAGACGACCTCCCTCGCTGTCAAAAGCCACGCCCGGGATGATCACGGCATCGATCCTTGCAACCGGCACGGTTTCGTTTGATGCCGGGTTTCCTTGTTCCTCCCGGATTCCTGACGGCTCGAGAATCCCGTATGCCCCGGGTTGAAGCTCCTCGAAGGACTGGATCCGGACCGGGATTATTTTTCGCTCCTCTTTGAATGTTACGGGAGCAGCCATCGTTTTTCCCGCCTGCCATCCCCAACGGAAAATCTCGTCTGTTTCCACTTCTCCTCGGAACGCCAGATAAGCGAGAATCGTCCCTGCCTCATTTAATTGCGGGATCGACAGCAAATTATCAAAAATGGCCTTCTGCTTTGTGGTTCTTTCGGCTTCAGACATCGAATTGCGCGCGGACAAGATCTGTTGGCGAAGTTCCTGTTTGTTCATTGAATCTCCCTCGGACGGTTTTCAAATCCTGCTCATCTTAAACTATCACAACTTCCCTCAAAATACATCACCCACGAAAGTGACGCAAAGCGATGCAGCATATTCCGAGTACTTTCGTGGGGACCCAAATGCGTCATCTTGACAAAAGCATCCTCGTGTTGTCTCTATCCGAGCTGTGCGGTACACTTAAGATTGCATGTTTGTACGGAAGGGGAGCCTTTGGAATCATGATCGTTCTATCTGCCAGCCAAATCGTAAAATCCTACGGAACCGATGTGATTTTAAACGGGGCTACATTGTCCGTCCACCAGGGAGAACGGGTTGGACTTGTGGGAGTCAACGGTGCCGGAAAATCGACTCTTTTGAAGATCATCATAGGGGAATTGACCGCTGATTCCGGAGCGGTTCATATCGGAAAAAATGTGGCCGTCGGTTACCTCTCCCAACAAACCGGCATTCAATCCGTGAGAAGCGTATATCAGGAAATCCGCAGCGTATTTGAAGATTTGTTTGTATTAGAAGAACGGATTCGAAAAATGGAAGAGAAAATGAGCGACCCGAATGTATACGAAGACGAGGCTCTCTATCAATCGTTGGCGAACGAATACACGTCCCTTACACAGGAGTTTGCGGACCGGCAGGGCTACGCAGTGGATGCGAAGGTTCGTTCCATTCTAACAGGTTTGGACTTTCCGGAAACGATGTGGGATCAGCCCGTCCAATCTCTTTCGGGCGGACAAAAAACCCGGCTTGCGCTTGGCAAACTGCTGCTGATTCAGCCTGAGCTTCTGATCCTGGACGAGCCCACCAACTATCTTGACCTGCGAACCGTCACCTGGTTGGAAGACTATCTGAAAAGTTACCCGGGCGCTCTCCTGCTTGTCTCTCACGACCGTTACTTTCTTGACAGATTGGTGACTGTTGTTTACGAACTGGACCGCGGGATCACACGACGATACACCGGCAACTATTCCGCGTTTCTGGAGCAAAAAGAAGCGGAGCTTGCGATTCAAGTGAAACGATATGAGCAGCAGCAGGCCGAAATCGCCAGAATGGAAGATTTTATTCAACGCAATATCGCTCGTGCCACCACAACCAAAAGGGCGCAGAGCAGACGCAAACTGCTGGAGAAAATCGAACGGATCGACAAGCCGGTCACGTCACAGGATCAGGCCCATTTTTCGTTTACCATCGAGAGGCAGAGCGGTCATGACGTGCTTTCGGTTGAAAATCTGTCCCTCGCATATGGCGGCAAAGTGTTATTCTCCCATCTCAATTTTCAGATTTCCCGCGGGGAGAGGGTCGCTCTGATCGGTCCGAACGGAATCGGAAAATCATCCTTGATGAAAGCAATTGCCGGCATTCTCCAGCCGACATCGGGTACGATTCGGCTCGGCGCCCATGTCAAACTCGGTTACTATACGCAGGAACAAGAAGATCTCACACCCGGGAAAACTGTGCTGAACGAAGTGTGGGACTCGTTTCCACGCCTGGATCATACACGGATTCGTACCGTCCTTGGCAACTTCCTGTTCTCCGGCGATGATGTGATGAAGCCGATCTCCTCCCTTTCGGGCGGCGAACGAAGCCGGGTGGCACTGTCAAAATTGATGCTGCTGCAGGCCAATTTTATGCTGCTTGACGAACCGACCAACCACCTGGATCTGCTGTCAAAAGAAATGCTCGAGGTAGCTCTTGATGATTATCCGGGCACCTTGCTGTTCATTTCCCACGACCGCTATTTCCTGAACCGGATTGCCACACGGGTGATCGAGTTGACGGAAGGGGGCCTTACCTCCTATCTTGGCAACTATGATGACTATCTGGAGAAAAAATCGGAATTGGCTGCTATGCAAGCGTCCGGACAGTTGGAAGCGGGCGGTAAGATTCGGCCGTCCACCCCGACCCCAACCGCCGCTGCGGCCAATCCCGCCCCCTTATCCAAGGAAGAACGGGACCGGCAGCGGCAGGAAGAGCGGCAAAAGCAGCGGGAAGAAAAGAAACGATTGGAACGGATCGCAACCATCGAACAACAGATTGAAGAAACTGAGGCCGCTATCGTTTCTCTGGAGGCCGAATTGTGTCTGCCCGAAATCTTTAACGATCCGGATCGTGCCCAGGCGACCAATCAGGCCTATCAAGATGCGAAAGAGCGTCTGGAACAATTGTATGAGGAGTGGGAAACACTTCAACAAGCTTGATCATGCACACTGTATACACAATCGGCATCAGAATCAAAGCCGCGACCACCACCCCTGAGTCGTTGGCGGCGAAACCGATCAGGGAACCGGCAACCCCTCCGGTCAGAAACGGGCGGAGGCCGGCCTTTTCTTCCAGGAATCTTGCAACCGGGGGAAACGGCTGCAAAACAGCAGTTGCCGCGATCAGCAGGACTATGACAACAAGCGGGGCTCCGACATAATCCCGGATTAAATGCAAATTCATCAACAGCTTGCGCATAACCAGTTCTCCAATCCGATCATACTGTCCACCCCCCGCTAAATTGACAGCTTGGGTAACATGCGTGGGATAGGCCGTTCCTTGATGAAGGGTGATCATGAAAGCTATTGAACTGGCAAGGATTGTAAGACCGACAGGCCAACTGACCCGTTTGGGAAGTTGAAACAGGAACGTTACAGCAACCGCGACCGAGGCGGCAGCCGTAACCGTTCCCCCTGCATTGGCACCTAATTCAGGAGCGGCAAAAAACCAGATCATTCCTCCCCCCATTCCTGCAAATCCCCACTTCATCCATCTTTTCCACCGAGGCTGCAGACACAGCACATATCCATATGCCAAAAGGAGCCACGTGACCAGGAACGCCATCGATTCATTGCCCACGCCATAATAGCGGGCTCCCACAACCGGATCATAGGAAAGGATCGAGCCATGCGCCAACCAACCGCCGGTCGCTGTATCGGTGATGATCAGTCCAACCATTCCTATCGCCAGAAGCAGCAATCGTTGAAATAAGTTGCGTATTTGCATCAGCGCCCAGACAGTCCCAAGAATCACTCCCGGCACCACCACAATCCAAATCCAGTCTTCGGTTAGCCACCTCCATTTGCCGAACCATTCCACAACCGGCAGCAGCAAGAGAAAAAAAGGGGCTGTCAGTACGGCGGTGCCCCCCCAAATCAAAACGGCGGCCAACAGTTTTGCACGTTCACCTACCCGCTTCCGCCCGGCATTACTCAACAAAATTCCTGTCATCAGCAAGAAAAGAATCCCTCCGGCTGCTCCGAAACTTGTAATCACCACCGTTCTCTTGCCGTAGATTTCTCTTGTTTGAACTGCCGTTTTGTGAAACTCGTCCCATGGATTCGCGTCAGACTTGGTGCTTTGAATGGTTCTTCCAACCGCCCCAGCCTCCTGAAGTCCCAAAAAGTCCTGGATACTCGCTCCCAGATCCTGATTCGTTACGATCCCCTTACGCCTTGTCGAGGCCGATGTCAAAAGGCTTCCGGGAGCAATGGGTCCGCCCGCCGCAAAAACCGGAGCCAGTTCCCCGCTCTTTCCAACCAATGTCGTTCGCGGAGACGCCAGAATCAGGAGTGTGGAATCGTCAGCCTGCGGAAGAAGTTGTTCTGCCAACCTATCCAGCGATTGCAGCGATCGCTGACGCAGCTGAATGTATTGGGAATTCAAAAGCTTCTCCTTCGTGGATTCGAGGTTCCGCAGCTCATTCCAATCAATTACGGTCAGTCCTTCCCCTCGATAGCTGAACCAATTAACCGGTGCGTTTACATTCATCAATCCGATTCCGCCTTGTTCCGCCCACTCCCGCAAATGCGGGAGATGCTGGTTCTGCAAGTCAGATTCTTTCAGCAGGTCCGCAACGACCAAAATGACCTGCCGATTTTGATTCATTTGGGAATCGGATATCACTTGTCCCGAAGCACCTGTTGCTGACGGCGAAAAAATACCCGCTGCCAGGAACACAAACAAAGTTAGAACCACTTGAAACCGCTTTCCGAACACCGAACCACCCCAGCCAATTTTTCACTAGGGTGCCCAAAATCTGTTAAATTGAACCAATAAAAGCAGCCACTTTCCAAGTGGCCGGCTTACTTCCTAAGCTATTCAAAAATAAAAATCGCCGTTTCCAGTCAAAAACGGCGATCTTTGAAGATCAGGTAATTTATCCTGCTGTATCAATTTCTTGCCAATGGCAGTCTGACCCGGAACGTAGTTCCTTTGCCTTCTTCCGAATCCACGAGGATTGTTCCGCCGTGATTTTGGATGATCCGGTAGGATACGGTCAGACCCAACCCCGTGCCTTCATTCTTGGTTGTATAAAACGGTTCAAAAATACGTGAAAGTACCTCTTTGGGGATACCGGGTCCGTTATCCATAAAACAGATCTCGCACTCTTCCATTCCCGTATTGATCGCGATTGTGAGCTTTCCGTTCAATCCGGTTGCTTCAAACGCATTGCGGATCAGGTTGATAAACACCTGCTTGATTTGTTCCACATCCACTTCACAAATCGCCGGAGTTTTCGAAAGCTCGAATTGCAAGTCGATATTGTGAAGCAAAGCATCGCTTGTCATCAGCGTTCGAATATCTTCCATCACCGAGTTGATATCAATTTTGCGAAGATTGGGAACCGTGGGTTTGGACAGCAGTAGGAATTCCCGAATAATGTCATTCACACGGTTCAATTCTGACAAAATGATCCGAAAATACTCCTTTTCCGGCGCGTCATTTTCATATTTTCGATCCAATAACTGAATAAACCCTTTTACCGAGGTCAACGGATTGCGAATTTCGTGCGCTGTTCCG
The DNA here is from genome assembly GCF_042652925.1 of Effusibacillus consociatus. Classification (NCBI taxonomy): domain Bacteria; kingdom Bacillati; phylum Bacillota; class Bacilli; order Caryophanales; family Alicyclobacillaceae; genus Effusibacillus; species Effusibacillus consociatus. Next base: position 62,663 of record NZ_JBHSHC010000033.1, on the reverse strand, counting down.
GCTGCCAATTCACCGATCACAGCCAATTTTTCGGACTGACGAATTTGTTCCTCCAGCAGTTCCTGTATCGTGACATCCTTAAATGTTACCATTACCCCCAAAACGGTGTGATTGCGATTCCTTAACACCCGGGTTGAGACAAGCATGAATCTGGCGCGATCTTGCTTGTCTTTAATTTCTGCTTTGAGATCTTTGCATTCACGACCGGTATGTATGGTTTCATGCAGCTTGTCCAGAACCAATTGAGCAAGTGGAAACACATCTTCAAATTTGCGGTTTTTCACCTCAGAAGCAGACAATCCTGTAATTTCTTCTGCTCCGCGGTTAAACCCGGTAATAATGCCTTCTGTATTCAGCGTTACGACGCCATCCGAAATATGATCGAGAATTAAAGAGGCATGTTCCTCAACCGCCCGGAGGCGGTTCATCTCCGAATTGTCAATGAAAGTTGCCACGATCCCCACTTGTTCGTTGTTGTCGTCAAGGAGTGGTACGGTAGAAGTAACAACAGGGATTTCAATGCCGCTTTTTGAGGGGCAATAGCTCTCAAATCCGAAAAAAGGCTGTCCCGACTGCAAGGTCTTCCAAAAAATTTCCGCATCACCGTTCAGCACATGGTTGATGTTTTGAAAAGATTGAATTTCATCGAGGTTGTAACCGGTTATCGATTCTGCAACTTTATTCACATATGTCACGTTTCCCTGGCTGTCATAAGTAACAATTCCCACCGGTATCGAATCCAGTATCCTTTCACGCAAACGATCCGAATCTTTTGTTTGCAAACTACCACCCCCGGCTTACCGTCACCCATTTGCATTTGAATTCTACTTATGAATTGAGAATTCCTTCTTTTGGCATTGAATTTATATCTATATAAAACGGTTGTTTGACGGTCCACATATCCACACAGTTATCCACAGTATAAACACACGAAAAATAAGCTCAACCCAGGTTATCCCCATTCTCCACATCCAATTCACATAATATCTGGTGATAAAAGAGATCGTTTTTTTCCTTTTATCTTTGCGAGATTAACTAGTTATCCACAATCCAGTGTGAATAACTGATGTTAATTGTGGAAAAACATGTGGAAAACTCCTGAACAATAAAAAATCCCCTGCGTCAGCAGAGGAGGCACTGGATTTTAGCCCTCTTTTTATTTGGACAGAATGACGAAGGGGCCTTCCTCCCATTTCGTCAGCGGAAGGCTCGCATGAGCATTCAGATCCAGGTTGTGAAACCACCCTTTTTCATAGAAAGGATATGCTGCGGCAGCGATCATTGCCGCATTGTCCGTGCATAAAGACAGTGGAGGACACATTGCGGTAAAACCCTCCTTCGCAGCCCGTTCCTGCAGCTTCGTGCGCAGTCCGCGATTGGCTGCCACGCCTCCTGCCACCACCACATTTGAAACACCGGTTTGGCGAACCGCAAGAACCGTTTTTTCCACAAGCACATCGACCACAGATTCCTGAAAACCGGCCGCCACATCGGCCGGCTCCAACTTCTCTCCACGCTGTTCCGCATTGTGCAATGCATTGATCACAGCCGACTTGAGTCCCGAGAAGCTGAAATCCAGTGAACCTTCTTCAAGCCATGCCCTTGGAAACAGAATTGCATTCGGATTCCCTTCGTGTGCCAGCTTGTCAATCACAGGTCCTCCCGGGTAGGGCAAACCCATCGATCTTGCCACTTTGTCATATGCTTCTCCGGCCGCATCATCGCGCGTGCGGCCAAGAAACTGAAACTTCCCGTGCTCAGCCATATAGATAAGTTCCGTATGTCCGCCGGATACGACCAGTGCCACCAAAGGAGGCTCCATCCCGCCGGCAAGAAAATTGGCGTAAATATGGCCCGCAATATGGTGTACTCCGATCAGAGGAATCGATTTGGCGTAAGCAACTGCTTTCCCCGCTGCCACGCCCACAAGCAGTGCCCCCACCAGTCCCGGCCCGTATGTTACGGCTACAGCAGACAGATCGTCCAATTCAACCCCTGCTTTTTCAAGGGCTTCCTCCATAACAAACGTAATATTCTTCACATGACGCCGTGAGGCCACTTCCGGTACGACGCCCCCAAACTTCTGATGAATTTCCACCTGGGAGGATATGATGTTGGACAAGACCTCATGTCCGTCCCGAATTACCGCGGCCGACGTTTCATCACAACTTGTTTCTATGCCAAGAATCAGGGACGGTTTCCCTGCTTCCCTGTCGGTTTGATATTTAGTTCTGACTCTTTCCAGCCAACCCATCTGCATCTGATCCTTCCGTCGTATCCCTTTCGTACCGTTTCGGATCGAGATTCGCCCACATAATGATGGCATCCTCTCCATTGTCCGAATAATACCCTTTCCGGATTCCGTATTTGATAAATCCTAGTTTTTGATACAAACTTTGAGCCGTTTTGTTCGATACCCGAACTTCCAATGTCATTCGATCGGCCCCGTTCCACACTGCAACCATCATCATCTGCCGCAGCAAATTTTCTCCCAGCTTGCGGCCCCTGTATGCCGGATCGATTGCAATATTGGTAATGTGGGCTTCGTCAATAATGATCCACATGCCCGCATACCCGGCTACAACCCCGTCAATTTCCACCACAATATATTTGGCAAAATGGTTTCGGGTCAGTTCGCCTTCAAATGCCGCTCGTGACCAAGGGGCGGAGAAAGACCGGTGTTCGATCTCCAGAATTCGATCAATATCTGACAACTGCATTCGCCGGTAAATAAGTTCGCTCATCAGGCACCGTCCGTACAGCCGGAAGCAGGGTTCCGCATCCCCAACAACTTGGCTTCCGCTTCCACGAGTTGGAGGTATTCAGGTGCAAAACGTTCCACCTCGGCAGTCTCCCCGGCCTCAATTCGGACAATTCCTTTCTCAAGAAGATAAGCCGCGCGAACCAATTGTTTGGACCTGTCTGCGGAAAAAACAGCCTGTCCCCCGAGCCGTTCCACAATCAGATCGCGATAATTCTCTGCCCCGTCCCCCAGAAACATTACTTGTTGGAGACTGCTGTCCGTCCCCCGCTCCTTCAGTCTCTTTTCAATCAATGGAAAAAGGTCGTCGAGTTTCCTCAAAGCATCCGGTTCAATCTTCGCAGCCCCATCATACAACGCGCAATACGCCTGTTTCCTTCTGGCATCGAACATCGGACATACCAGAAAATCGGAATCCTGATAATGACCGGCCAGACCGTCCAGACTTGAGACGCCGACAAGCGGGATTTTGAGCGACCAAGCCATCAGCTTTCCGGTTGTTACCCCAATCCGGACGCCCGTATAAGAGCCTGGACCGTGACCAATGACAATGCCCTGAAGTTCATCCGGGGTTAAATCGAGACTCTCAAAAAGTGATTCGATCAAGGGCATTAATCGATTCGAATGATTTTTCTTGACGACCACCGACGCTTCCGCGAGCAGCCGATTCCGCTCCCCGATGGCGATCGTTAATGTTTGGGTGGCCGTATCCACGGCTAGATATGGCATGTTTGGTTCAACTCCTCAATCAAACCGGCAAACCGTTTCCCCGCTCCTGAGATCGTGATCTGCCTTTCCGATTCTCCCATTTTACGAATTGTGACCTGCAAGTATTCTTCCGGCAGCAATGATTTTATATATTCTGCCCATTCAATCACACAGACACCGTCTCCGTATAGATACTCATCTATGCCGAGATTTTCCGAATCCGCCTGTTCTCCCAGCCGATACAAATCCATATGGTAGAGCGGAATGCGCCCCTCATATTCCCGAATCAGCGTAAAAGTGGGGGAACTCACCGACTCTTCCACCGCAAGCCCTCTGGCAAGCCCCTGTGTAAAAGTGGTCTTTCCCGCTCCCAAATCGCCCGAGAGCGTGAGAACATCTCCCGGATCCAGCAAACGTGCCAGCCGTTCTGCAATTCTTCGTGTTTCTTCCGGGGTATGAGTGGTCCGCTGGAACACTTCAGTTCCCTCCTACTCAGTAAAGTGATTGTAGCCCCTGGCCGTAAGAACAGTCTCGCCGCCTGCCGATCGTTCCATTACAACCCCTGATCCTTCTATAACTCGTCCGATCAAAGTAAAGCGAATGCCGTTCATCTGGCATGCTGTAACAACTGCCGAATAGGCCAAGGGGTGTAAGGTTCCGACCAATTGGTAGTCCTCACCGCCGTACAAAGCCCAGTCGATCGCATTTTGACCGGTGATTCTCGCAAAATTGGTCACTGCCGGAGCGAGCGGGAGCCGATTTTCGTCAATTCGGATTCCCACACCGCTTGCAGCTGCAATCTCGTTCAATTCGCTGGCAAGACCGTCAGATATATCATTACAGGAGGTGCATCCCCCGCTCGTTCGCAAAATCTGTCCCACCTGAACCTGTGGAACCGGCCGTTGATGAAAAGTGATCAATGTCAGCTGTTCATCCGGAGGAAGCAGGCTTTTCTGACTGCTTTCCAGCAACACAAGACCTGCAGCCGATCCTCCGACAGTCCCTGTGACAAAAACAAGATCCCCTGGTTGAGCTCCCGAGCGAAGCAGTGCTTTTCCTTGTGCCGCCTCACCGTTCACTGTTACAGAGATTACAAAGGGGCCGTCCGTTTTTACAATGTCGCCGCCGACCACATGGGCCTGAAATTCCGAACAGATCTCCGCAATTCCTTCATACAACTGTTCCAATGATTCGATCTCATAAGACGGCGGGATGGCCAAAGACACTGCGGCGTGACGGGGAATTCCACCCATTGCCGCAATATCGGAAAAGGAGGCAGCCAATGACTTCCATCCAAGTGACCGGAAATCAATTGTATCCTCCCGAAAGTGGACCCCTTCAACGAGCATATCAGTTGTCATGACTACATAAGACTTCGCATCGTAAGATAAGACAGCCGCGTCATCCCCGATCCCTACGATAACTGTGTCATCCGCAGGGTTCAACTTGTCGCGCAGCCGTTCAATCAATCCAAACTCTCCAACTTCCCGCAGATTCATGCTTGGTCACCCTTTTCGTCCCGTTGCGTTCATTTTCTCATTATACTCCTGCAGGGAAAGCATGGGCAACTTGGCAGAAAAAAGGCTTCGGCCGAAGCGCACCTCGTACCAAAGCCGAACCCGGTTACAGGGTATTTGTGACACTTATTTACTTTGCACTTCGGTTGGCTCTATATGAACATGAACATTGTTGACGTTATATTTTCGTCTCATCCTTTTTTCAATCTCTTCGCTGATCTCATGGCTTTCAACCACGTTTAACCGTGGATCCACCAGAATGACGACATCCACCAACACATTGCTTCCATGGACGCGTGCTTTGATTTCCTTGACTTCTTCGACGCCGGCGACCGGTTCAATTGTATCCCGGAAGTCGTTGAGCCGTTCTTTATCAAATCCATCTGTCAGGTTATGGGCCGCTTCCCAGAAAATATCCCAGCCTGTTTTACAGATCAGAATCCCTACCAGGGACGCTGCCAGCGGATCCAGCCATGCAAGACCGAACTGTGAGCCGATAATTCCAACCGCGGTTCCAATACTTACCCATACATCGGAAAGATTGTCTTTAGCGGAGGCCATAACGGCCTGACTGTTAATAGTGCGGGCCAACTTGCTGTTATACCGATACACGAGATACATCAGAAGTGCACCGAACATAGCTATCCACGCGGCAGACAAATCGGGAGACACCATTTTTTCATCAGATAGAGAACCTACAGCTTGAACCAACACCTGCACCCCAACTGCAACCATGATCAGAGAAGCGATTAGTGAAGCAATCGTCTCAGCCCGGTAATGCCCATAAGGATGATTCTCATCAGGCGGTTTCCGGGCAACTTTGAGCCCGATCAACACCGCCACGGAACCGATAATATCGGTCGCATTGTTCACCCCGTCCGCAATCAAAGCTTGGGAAAAAGTCATAGATCCAATTATGATTTTTACTATCGATAAAGACAGGTAGGCAAATATGCTGACCCAAACTCCTCTTTCCCCCATCTTCATCTGTTCGTAACGCTCCACGATCCTAACCTCCATGAAACATGGTAGGTTTATGTTACAAGATAAAACTCGAGTGGGTCTACAGAAACATTGTTTCCGCGGTCTAGAATTGTAACCCGGAGGAAAATAAGTTGGACAGGAGAAAAAAGAGGCCTTGCTTCATACGCCAGGCCCCTTTTTGCTGCTTATTGGTTAGATTGCTTACCCTACTGCGAAGTCACAATGCCTGTCGGACCCATAGTACCCATCGGACCCATGGCCATATTCGTGATGTTCGCCTGTCCATAGGCGTTGAGCATTGTGTTTGTGGTCATTTCCTGCATGGTCGGCACTTGGTAGTACCCTCTCATATTCATATATTGCCAAACTTCATAGGCTTGTTCCGCACAGTTTATCGCTGACTGTTGAACCATGCGGCGCAATTGCGGATTCGCAAATTCCAGAGCCGCCACCATTCTCGTGCAGGCTGACGCCTTATGGCATCCCAACATTCCGCTTGCCACATCCCGGTCATCCATTTGGTTCATGTTCATATTTGGGGTTTGGGTGGCAGGATTATTGAGTCCGTACTGAGGGTTCATGTTTTGCGGGGTACGATAAGGGATCGCCTGCACCATTCCCTGCTGATTCACCGCTTGCACCAAGTTGTTATACTCCTGCGTCATAAACTGGATCTGTCTGTCGAGCATCTGGCCCAGCTGCGGATCCTTGACATGCGGACGGTACAATTGAAACTGATTGATTCCGTCAATCGCATCCGTTAACACTTCATGAAGTTCCATCACTTCATGGGCTCCAAATCTTGCGGTCATATCCGAATCTCCTCCAACGATAATGTTTTTGGGATTGCCCCCCAAAACATTATGACCACCCTCCAGCTAAATTATTTACCCCGCCTCATTCATTTCTCGGGAAATTTCGATCACTTATGACAGAGCCGTGTGAAAACATAAGCTCCGATAGCAATTTCACAGGTCAGACCTTTCCGGTTAAAGGTTTGACCTATATTTTAAAAGTTAATGTTTTCCGACAGCCGCACTCCATTTGTAAAAACTGGACTTCCATTTTGGAAGTGAATAAAAAAATTCGAATCGAGTCGTTGGGTGTCGGGAATTGCCACCGGGACTCAATCACACAAAAAAAGTTGCCGAAGCCGCGGCATTCTATTGGACACCTGTTACTGGGTTGGACCCAGTTCCGGAGTCTCGGTCTGTTGTGATGATAGGTTCGGTGTGCAGTGATTGACTCCTCCTTGGGAAAATGACTCGTCCTTGAAAAATAGCGGACTTTCAGGTGCTGTTTGTGATATTTTTGCTAGCGTTTTTTGAAATAGCGGTTTTTGAGACTCTTATTGACCCCTTGATCGCCGAAGAGGTATAAAAAGTGCCGAATAAGTACCTGCGAATCCGCTATTTCAAAAATCCAGCCGTCAGATAGTGAAATAACGGATCGAAAATCCGTTATTCTTCAAACGGGGAGGCAGCACCGCAACGTCCAATGAAATCGAGCTTTTAGGCCAAAAAAAGATATACTTTCCATTACGATAAAAAAGCTTAAGACACAAAGTCTCAAGCTTTTTGCTGGATTCCTTTCATCGAAAGACCGACTCTCCCTTTGTTGACGTCAACACTCTTGACGCGAACATCGACGATGTCGCCAACCGAAACCACATCCATCGGGTGGCGGACATATCGGCCGGATAGCTCCGAGATATGGACAAGTCCGTCATTTTTCAAACCGATATCGACGAACGCCCCAAAATCGACCACGTTGCGAACGGTTCCCTTTAAGATCATTCCTTCCGCCAAGTCCTCAATTTTTAGCACATCGGTCCGGAATACCGGCGGTTCAAGCTCCTCCCGCGGATCTCGCCCGGGCTTCCGCAGCGCCTCCATAATGTCCCGCAAGGTGGGAACCCCGACTCCCAGCTGCTCTGCCGTGCTGTTTACATCCACATTTTGCAAAGCTTGCTTAAGTGACTCACGCTGGTGTGGGTCATTTACCGCATCGACTGTGAAACCCAATTTTTGCAATAGAGATTCAGCAGCTTTGTAAGACTCAGGGTGGATCGGTGTGTTATCCAGTGAGTAGCCCCCGTTTGGAATCCGCAAAAAACCGGCCGCCTGCTCAAACGTTTTGGGGCCGAGCCTGGGTACATCCGAAAGCTGTTTGCGGGTCTTGAATTTGCCGTTCTTCTCACGGAACGTCACAATTCCCTTCGCTACAGTGGATGAAAGCCCCGATACATAGGAGAGCAGCGACGGGGAAGCGGTGTTCAAATCCACTCCAACCGAGTTTACCGCCGATTCTACCACATAGGCCAATTGCTCTTCCAGCCGTTTCTGTGATACATCGTGCTGGTATTGTCCGACACCGACCGACTTCGGATCAATCTTCACAAGTTCGGCCAATGGATCCTGCAAACGTCGTGCTATCGAAATCGCGCTGCGCTCCGCCACATCAAGGTTCGGGAATTCTTCACCCGCCAGTTTTGAGGCAGAGTAGACGCTGGCTCCCGCTTCCGAGACAATGACATAGACGATCTCTTGAGGCAGTTCCTTGATCAAATCGGCAATGAACTGTTCGGTTTCGCGAGACGCGGTTCCATTTCCAATTGCTATCACATTGACAGCATGTTTAGTGATTAAAGCGGTGAGGATTTTCTTCGCTTCCTCCACCTTGTTTTGCGGCGGTGTCGGATAAGTTACCGCGATATCCAGCACCTTTCCGGTTTCATCTACGACCGCCACTTTGCATCCGGTACGATACGCGGGGTCTACCCCCATGACCACCTTACCGCGAACAGGCGGCTGCAAAAGCAGCTGCCGAAGATTGCCTGAGAATACGACTATTGCTTGTTCTTCCGCCTTCTCCGTGAGAATCGCCCGAACTTCCCGCTCAACCGCAGGCGCAATGAGCCGTTTGTAAGCATCTTGAATCGCCTCGATCAAATAGGGAGTTGCTTCGGTTTGAGAAACCGCTGCGTCCGGACGGTCATCCTTCTTCGGTAAAGCCCTTTTTTGCAGGAGTGATAAAATATCGTCGACCGGCGCTTTGATCGAGATCTTTAAAATCTCCTCCCTTTCCCCGCGATTCATTGCAAGAATCCGATGCGGCGGAACTTTCCCCAGCGGTTCTTCGTATTCGTAATAGGCTTCATACACTGACTCAACAGAGGGGGCGGCCGCTTTGCTTACAATCGCTCCCTGCTTCAGAGTGAGTTCCCGGACCCGTTTCCGGTTCTCTGCATCATCTGCGACCTCCTCCGCAAATATGTCGAGTGCTCCCTGAAGGGCTTCTTCTGCAGAGGAAACGCCTTTTTCCTCAGATATGTATTGGGCAGCTTGTTCCAGGACATCCCCTCTTCCATCCTGAGTCAGCCATAACGCAAGCGGCTCCAAGCCTTTTTCACGTGCCACCGATGCTCGGGTTTTCCTTTTCGGACGGTATGGCCGGTAGATATCCTCCAGTTCTGTCAGATTCTTTGCCTGTTGAATTGCGGCCTCCAGTTCAGGAGTCATCTTCTCCTGTTCGTCGATTAACCGGAACACTTCTTCCCGGCGCGAATGCAAATTTCGTAAGGCCGTCAATCGCTCCTGAATCGCACGGAGTTGGTTCTCATCCAATTCCCCTGTCATTTCTTTTCGATAACGGGCAATAAACGGAATCGTATTGCCTTCGTCCAATAATGCAATCGTTTTTTCCACTTGTCCCCTGCGGAGTTGAAGTTCTCCGCCGATTACTTGTGCAAAATCAGGTGCTGCTATTGCCATGATACCCCTCCATTCTGCAACTCTCATTTTACCATTCGTTTCTCATCCGTTCGAGTGCTCCAGTGGCGGCCAAACGAAAGCTTGTTCACCCCATGTTTACGGCGCTTTTAAGTGGATTAAAAAAATATACAACCAAGGATGTCCATCCTGTATTTTACAAAACCTTTACAATTCAATTTAAATTAATGTCTATTGACACAATTCGACAATATTTTTCATGATATTTTTTCAAATTGGCTCTTTATTTTTCAATCCACATAAGGTATTATTAGAATATATCAAAATTGCGCATGTTATCGGCGCTGGTTAATGACCAAAAAAAGGAGGGCGAATTCGAATGGATCAAATCTTGTTTGACGAGGTGGAAACAACCCGTACTCGCCACATTGGGTTTATCACAGGAGGAAAGCGGTTCGATTTCACGTTGACCAATTCCGAACACTTTTACGGAAAAACGATTGTCACGTGCCTCCAATCCAATCGAAGCGCACTCTTGGACAGCCACGACATTGAAAACATTGAATATTTAGCGAAATTCTTCAATCTCACCCAGGAAGATGCGCAGTACTTATCCAACTTCCTGAAGCTGCCGCTTACGGACTCACTTCGCCACGATCAGTACTAAAGCGCATACAGGAATCGGTCCCCTGGTGTGATCAGGGGACTTTTTGATTCCATTGCGGGCGTGAAACTAAATCTGTGATTCTATCGTCTTACAGGATAGGAAACACAAAGAGGTGGGGTGTGATCTCAGTGAAAGTCTACGCATACTGCTGGGTGTGTGGTGCAGAACACGAAGTCACAGATGTTGGCCTTCCAAAAAAGGGCGAACGCCATGAGAAAATATGCGATCGCTGCGGCGGTGTAGTGGTGTCATCCTCCGGGAAAGGAATCTTTCGTGTAGATGATGCAAATTGATGAACTTCAAAGGATGAACGATCACCCCTTCTCCTTGTACACGTTGAACTTTCGTTCCGGACGGGGAAAGGGGTTATTTTTGTTGATTTTCCCCCTGCCTGCATACATAAACTCAAATACCTCCGCTTTCGTCGGCAGGGCCGGAATCGCTCCGTGGCGGGTCACCGTAAACGCTCCTACCGCATTGGCGTAACGGATCACTTCCCGAAGCTCCTCTTCAAATCCAATCACCTGATCAAACGATCTGCCTCGCATCCGATCACACATCTGCAGGAGAAAACCTCCCGCAAATGCATCTCCCGCTCCTGTTGTATCCACCGGTTTCACCCGAAAAGAAGGAACCCGTCCGGTCAAATCTGCGGTTTGGTAATACGTTCCTCTCTCTCCCAATGTGATCAGAACCAAACGCGGGCCATATGCCCGTAACGCTTCCGCTCCTTTCATCAGATCGTCCGTCCCGGCCAACAGCTCCATCTCTTCTTCCGATACTTTCAATATATCGCAGAGCGGCAAGGATCGTTGAATCTGTTCCAGCGCCTCTTCTTTGCCGGGCCACAAATGAAGCCGCAGATTCACATCAAACGACACGATTTTCCCAAACTCACGCGCACGCTTGGCCGCCATAAGGGTCGCAAGTCTCGATTCCGGGTGGATTTGAGTCACCGACCCAAAATGAAACACAAGCCCTTCCCGCAGCACTTCCTCATTGATTTCGCATTCCCTCAACAGCATGTCAGCCGACGGGTCGCGATAAAACAGAAAGCTCCTGTCCCCGCTTTCATCCAAGGCTACAAATGCCAACCCGGTTTTTGCTTCCTCGGTCAACACGACACCGCGAGTGTCCACACCTTCACGTTCCAACACTTCTACAAGATAGCGGCCAAACGGATCCAGGCCGATTTTGCCCAGAAAAGCAGCTTTCCCACCCAACCGGGTTACCGCAACCGCCACATTGGCCGGTGCACCTCCCGGCGACTTGCGAAACGATTCCACCTCATCCAAACTCCCTCGCCGATCGGGCACGAAATCAATCAGCATTTCGCCGAGCGAGACTACGTCCATATGGATACTCCTCTCTATGACTCTGTACATACCTCTATTGCAGAAAAATTCCCACCCAAAAAACAGCAAACTTTAGGCATAGATTTCACGGACATGTTGTAGGTTTTACTGATGTCCCACAATACTAAGGGGGAGTTCCAATGCTTCTATCGTTTTGGCAGACATTCTTGACATGGGTGCACCACGCGGGGTATCTTGGCATGGGAGCCGCTCTTCTGCTTGAAGGACTGGGAATCCCCTTTCCCGGGGACGCCGTCATGGCATTCTATGGGTATATGATTTCAAAAGGTGATTTCTCCTATGTACAAGCGCTTCTCTGGTGTACGGCCGGTTGTTGGCTCGGTTCAACGGTTGCCTTCGCGATCGGGAGAACCTACGGAGTCGAATTCCTGAAACGGCATGGACGATACCTCTTACTGAAGCCAAAACACATTTATTTTACGGAAAAATTGTCTCAACGCTACGGCATTTGGGTGCTGGTTATCGGTCGTTTTCTGCCCGGCGTTCGCACGTTATCCAGCTATTTTGCCGGGATTGGCGGCATGTCGTGGCCGACGTTCCTGCTCATGTCTTTGATCGGGTTTGCGTTCTGGTGTGCAGCTTGGCTGGGGATCGGAGTTTTGTTCGGAGAACATGCAGACAACTTACTCTCCCAAATCAACCGAATTCTATTGGTTCTCATGTTGATCCTGGCCTGCGGCCTGATCGCCTGGATCTTCTTTAGACGCCATACAGCAAAGTAATTCTTCACATCAGTCAGGAGGGTTCTCACATGGCAATCAAAAAACTTGAATATTGTATCAGCAATATTCAAAACAACGGCACGAGTGTAGTGTACGATACCATAAAACAGGAGTTCCCCGAAATAAGCCAAAACCGTTGGGCATGCCTCGGCAACTGTTCGGAATGCTTCAAAAAATCGTTTGTGATCATTGACGACAAAGAGATTCTTGCCGAATCCAAACCGGAAGACCTGCTTGAAAAGCTGCGTGAGAAAATGGCAGCTTTGACTTAATTGAAACAGCCACCCAAGGGAGCCTTGCGGTGGCTATTTCAATTCTTCCTCGAAGAATCTGCCGCTATTCAAGTCTAAAAAAACTTCGCCAACCACGCTACAAACAACGCAGCCGGATATAACACGAGAATTGACAGTACCGTTCCGGCGAACCGGCTCAGAGCCAAATAGACCATTGAAGATTTGACAACTTCCATTGGAACTTTTCGTTGAATCCCCTGGTCCATAATAATAGCCCCCCGCGGATCCACAAGAAACAGCAGCAGGAATGCTCCGACCGCGTTGATCGCGGGTGCCAGACCGGTGGCTGTCAAAGCCACTTCAGGATGAAGGGATCCTGCATAATAAGTTGCAATTGAACCAACCGTAAAGAAGGCATACAGAATGGCGTTCATAAAAATCATATCCTTCGGGACACCGGCTAGGCTGATCCCTTTCCACATACTCCATTTCGGCCACCGCCAACACGCGGCCAAATCCCTCAAACCGCTCTTCTTCAAACATAATGACTTAAAAACACCTATAGCGGTTCCTTGTTGTTCCATTCGGGAAATTCCCAACTCATAAAACTTATCCGTAGCCGGCAGAAGCGCAATGCCCGCCGCCGTTCCAACCGCCGCACCCAGTAATACGAACTGAAGCGGGAATAACGGATCAAATCCCTGATTGATCGCCCGTTGGGCAATTCCTGCAATCGCCGGCAAATACAAGGCGGTAGTGGTTCGTGAACCGAAGGTAAGCATGGCAAACAACGAATTTGCGACTGCCAGTTGTTTGGTCCGGACTCCTGCCAACCTCGCAGCATACGACGTTGTATCGAAAAAGTTAGTCAAGGCGATCATCAGGAACACAAACAGCAAGTGCCCTATTCCGATTTGACCGCCTGTAATGCTCTCAAACCATTCCAACCAGTTCACACTCCATAAAAGGGCCTAAAGTGACGTAAATTAACAATGATCCACGAAAACCTGGAATAACTTATAAAAAATCGGGTTCCGCCGCCACATATTCTCGGGATGCCATTGTACCCCCAATACATAACGATGACTCGTGCTTTCCACAGCTTCAATCACTCCGTCATGCGCAGTTGCAGACACTAAAAATCCGGGTGCCGCATCCCTAATCGCTTGATGGTGAAAGCTGTTTACCCGAAGAACATCCACCTGAAGAATCTTTTTCAACTTTGATCCCGGGAGAATTGAGACTTGATGGGAGGCATGCCAGCGCGGAGCACGCTGCGTGTGCTGCACGATTTTGCGTCTCTGTGCAGCCAGATCCTGATACAAGGTTCCTCCGGCAACCGCGTTAAGTACCTGCACACCTCTGCATATGGCAAAAATCGGCTTATCGCGTTTCAGAAATTCTTCCGTTAACTTCCATTCCATCTCATCGCGGACCGGAGACACCTCTCCCAACTGGGGAATCGGCTCTTCGTCAAAGAAAGCAGGGTCCAAATCCACCCCGCCGGTCAGAAGAAGTCCATCCAGTTGATCAGCCAAAGCCAAAAGAGCCTCTTCATCCGTTACCATCGGCAATACCATCGGCAGTCCACCCGCTTCAACGATGGCTGCCGTATAATCATCCCCGACAAAAATCCCTTCCACACCAGAGCGGGTCGTGTGAACAGAACTCGTGACTCCAATTAACTTCCGCATGGGACAGATTCCTCCTATCGCGTCGAAATGCACGCAAACTTTGTTGAAGGTGATTCCATCCTATGCAAGAAGAAGCTAACGGGACACGACTAGGCACTACTCCGTCCAACTGTCCAGATAACGCTTTTGTTCCTCGGAAAGCTCATCGATTTGAATACCCCATGTTTTGAGACGAAGCTGCGCAACATACTGGTCGAGTTCATTCGGGACCGAGTATACCTTCGGCTGCAGATCTGCCCGATTCTCAACGACGTGGCGCAAAGCAAGCGCCTGCAGAGCGAAAGTCATATCCATAACTTCTGCCGGATGCCCGTCACCGGCGGCCAGATTCACAAGCCGGCCTTCGGCCAGCAGATAAACTTTCCTGCCATCGGCAAACGTGAACTCTTCAATGTTGTTGCGGACCTTGCGCACCGTTTTGGCCATCCCGCCCAAATCCGCTTTGTTGATTTCCACATCGAAGTGTCCGGCATTACAGAGAACGGCACCGTCTTTCATAACATAAAAATGCTCAGCCGTAATACAATCTTTGTTGCCCGTCACAGTTATGAAGAAGTCGCCCACGCGAGCCGCATCGATCATTGGCATGACTTCGAATCCATCCATAACAGCTTCAACCGCTTTAATCGGATCAACTTCTGTAACAATCACTTTTGCTCCAAGACCTTTCGCGCGCATCGCCACCCCTTTTCCGCACCAGCCATAACCGACAACTACCGCCGTTTTTCCCGAAACAACGAGGTTCGTCGTGCGCATAACGCCATCCCAAACCGACTGGCCCGTACCGTAACGATTATCAAACAAATACTTGCAATACGCATCATTCACAGCCATCATCGGAAACTGAAGTTTTCCCTCTTTCTCCATTGCCCGCAGGCGGAGTATGCCGGTAGTTGTCTCCTCACAGCCACCGATAATTGTTTTCGCCTGTTCCAACCGTTCTCCGTGCAGGGTAGACACCAGATCTCCGCCATCGTCAATGATTGCGTCGGGACGGAAATCAAGGGCAAGATCAATATGTCGTTTGTACTCCTCCATGCTTGCGCCATACCAGGCATACCCGTAGATCCCGCTATCGACGAGAGCTGCAACCACATCGTCCTGTGTTGACAATGGGTTGGACGCTACAACGGCAACATCTGCCCCTCCCGCCTGGACCACCTTTGCCAAATAAGCGGTTTTCGCTTCCAGGTGCAGGCAGATGGTAATCTTCTTCCCTTTAAATGGCTTCTCTTTTTCAAACTGATCCTTGATGCTGTTCAATAAAGGCATATGGGCAGCAACCCATTCAATTTTCAGTTGGCCCTGAGGCGCCAGTTTCAGATCGCGAATTTGTGAGTCAGCGGCTGCAGTGGACACTCTATATCACCAATCCCTTTTTTCGCAAGATAATCGATCTTCGACTCCGTATCCATCTTATCATAAGTACAAGCCGTTCGTGAGAACCAAAAAAGGTTCCACGAACGGCTTACAGTTCACATCCATTACCGGTTATGCAGTTTATCGAGCTGTTCAAGGAACAGTGGATTCAGAACCTTGATGTAAGTCCCTTTCATACCAAGCGAACGGGATTCAATAACACCGGCCGATTCGAGCTTGCGGATCGCATTCACAATTACCGAACGGGTGATTCCCACACGGTCGGCTACCTTACTTGCAACCAGCAGCCCTTCGCTTCCTTCAAGCTCTTGGAAGATATGATGGATCGCTTCCTGCTCCGAGAAGGATAAGGATTCGAGAGCCATTGCCACAACCGTACGGTTACGGGCCTGGAGTTGAATCTCTTCTTGCTGCGCCCGCATTATCTCAATTCCGACCACCGTTGCACCGTATTCGGCAAGGATCAGGTCATCATTTGTAAACTGCTTGTTCAAACGGGCAAGCAGCAATGTACCCAATCGTTGTCCGCCTGCACGGATCGGTACAATCGTGATGTTTTTCTTCTTGAATACTTCGTTCTCTTCCTTCGAGAACACGTAAAGCGCTTCTTTATCCTCAACGTTCTTGGCAGTCTCCTCAAACTTTAACAAGGATTCGTTGAAGTCGCCCGGGAACCGTTTCTCCACGTTCATGATCTGATTCCATTCGAGTGTCAATTCGTATTCAGCAAGACCGTAACCGAGAATCTTGCCGTTTCTCTCAACGATATATACGTTTGCATTCACCATATCGCTGAGTAATTTTGCCAATTCTTTAAAATCTACACCTTGTAAGGCCGATTTTTGTAAAAGCCGATTAAATTCTTGGATTTTCTCCAAAAGAGGCAATTCAGGTCACCTGCTTTTCTTAATTTTAAAGTTTTGGACAACCATATATAAAGTATTCCAAAAAGAAAAAAACTTCAAGCGCTTTTCTCGGAATCTTCAAAAATTCACAAAATGTTTAAAAAGAACGAGAAAATTATACACTTCCGACATGATTCGTCAACAATCGATACAATTCTATCCTAAGCCGGCTTTTCCTAAAATTCAAGAATTAATGATCGCCGTAGTTGCTTTTCTTCGGATTTGTAATTTTCCAGCCTTCCTTCGGGTACAGAAGGTACTTCACTTCTACACCGTCAAGCCAATCCAACTGTTTTCTGTCTAACAGAACCTCAATTCCGCCGACATCCACCACTTCATCGTTTGCTGTTTTTTTCGAAAGGGTAATCCCGTAATGCGCATGATCCCCGTGTACATGATCGACCATCAGGCGAACCATTTGGCCGGCTGCTTCCGGCCCGTTCAAAACTTCCTGCATCTTGCGAATCGCCAATTTATTAAATGTTACTTCCGCCATCGTATTTAACCACCTTTGCTATTCGTTCAAACTATATAAAATATTATTATAGACATTTTTTATGTTACCTACAACTCTTTTTTAACAGCTTAGAAAGCTTCCTCAAAAAATCGCCCCTTCTTCTTCTTTGAAGGTGCTTCGAAAGAAGCTTTATTTAAATTGGCTCTTCGGATTATCGGGTGGAATTTGATTCATACATTTGATTTGTATTGTAGAGGTTAAATCGGAATATCAGGTGGATTAAAGAAACACCATTAAGGGGTAGTACCGGCGTAGCTGTCACCACTCGCAAAGTATATGGAATTAAATGTAAAATTATTGTTTAACGAATATCTAAAAAATCTCACTAAGACTATTGAAATTCGAGAATAAACGCAAAAATGCCTCTGTCGAATCTACAGAGGCGTTATGTTCTACTATTTCTTTTTCCCGCCATCACTTGCAAGTGATGTTCTCCGAATAATTGACTGCGGCCAAAGCATCCACTAAGCTATTTCCATAAGAAAAGGAATCTCCTAAAGAAACGGCTGTTTGGTTTAAAATGTTTCTTACTTGAACATTAGTTAAATTCGGCTTAGCTTGCCATACGAGAGCTGCTACGCCAGTTACATGTGGAACGGCCATAGAGGTTCCACTATAGCTCGCATACCCTCCCAAAACTGTACTTTGAATAGAAACTCCGGGAGCCATTAATTCTAATTGCCGACCAACACTAGAAAAACTGGTTCGATTGTTTTGTTGATCCACAGCCCCCACAGCAATCACAGAAACGTAAGCCGCAGGGTACGTGATTGTTCCTTTTGAGCTATACCCATTGTTGCCCGCAGAAGCGACAAGAAGAATGCCGGAATTATAAGCTTTATCAACTGCCGCTTTCAAGGTTCGGGAACTAGTAGTTCCTCCCAAGCTCAAATTAAGAACATTCATATGATTTGTAATGGCCCATTCAATGCCTGCAACAACATCGCTGTAGCCACTTCCGTTTCGATCTAGCACTTTGATTGCGTAAAGCTCCGCTTGAGGCGCTACGCCTAAAACACCGACCGTATTGTTTGAGGCGGCTACTGTTCCCGCAACATGTGTACCATGTCCGTTATCATCCTTAAAATCCGTCGTCCCTTGTACGAATGTAGCCCCTCCGATTACTCTAAGATCTTCATGAGTATAATCAATGCCAGTATCTAAAATCCCGACTTTAACCCCGCTACCAGTGATTCCTTGTTGTTGAACGTCTGGTGCTTTAACGTCCGAAACACCCCACGTCACTACTTGACCGCTTGCTTCGACTTTCCCATTTCCTCAATATAGGCAATCTTCGGATTGTTTGTGAGAGATTGGACAGCGGTATCCGATAATTCAACGGAGATCACAGGGATGTACTTATATTGTCGATGAATCTTGCCGCTTTTTGTTTTGATCAGATCAGCATCAGCGAAAGAATGAAATGCAACAAAATACTTTTTAAATGGCTCCAAAGGTTGGTTGCTAGTTGCAAAACTGGTTGAACTGAATATGAGAGAGAGAACCAACATCAAAGAAAAGCATATTCGTTTGATAGTAACCACCCTTTCTATTTTTATTTTTTCCTGGATTTATATAATATAAGACCGATACCTACAACCACAGTTATTACAATCAAAATAGTAATCTGATAAATAGTTGTTCCTAAATCCACTTCCATATAGACCTCTCCCTTAAAAATTGTAACGGGGAAGTCCCCCGTTAATTTTTAATAGTTTGCTTCATCCCAATAGTTATTCCCGCCAACTTTGAGTCTTAGTATAAATGTGGCGGAAGTAACTCCATTGTACCCTACCCATCGCAATGTGGCTTGTGCTGGCCCACTCAAATCTTCCTGTGATTTGTCAAGAGTTAATGTGTCACTGCTAACCGTACCGAACGACCAAATTGAGGCATCATAAACTTTTGAAATATAATCGTTGGAACCATTTAAGATCGTAAAATCAGCTTTGAAACTACCCCCAACATACCAACGTTGTTCACTGACTTTCATGTTTGTATAAACACAATATCCGGTTCCGCAACTTACAGTACCACCGCTTATTGACTGAATTATCGCAGATCCATCCGGGAAGGTATATTTTGTTTCTCGGCTCGTAGGAGTAATATTCACTTCTTTTTTAGCCTGCTCTAATAACTCCGGCTTCATAGAGTCCCATTTTTCGCCGTTTTTTAGCTTGCCAATCAGTTTCTTTTGAGTTGCATCGTCAACTCCTGATTCCTTCATGTTTTGTATTATTCGCTGTTCGTCTTGTGGTGTCAATGGAATTTTGTCAGTGTTTGCAGGTGCAGCAGAACTGATAGATGCTGAAGTAAGTAAGAATGCTCCTGTTAAAAGTACTGAAATAAACTTTTTGATCTTCATACCTTAATTTCTCCTCCTCTTTAAATCACAATCCACTGCAAATCATTTGATAATTCCAGCTATAAAGATTGTTTGTCGGACTCATCCCTCCCTTTCACAAAATCAAATTCTCGTCCATCACTAAAACCCCTTCCAGTTTATAGAAAAAATTTTTCTATTTAATTTTTTCAAGTTTCAAGCTAACATAATTGAACTTTTAATTTATGTTCGTTGATACGACAATACCACCATTTTATGAGCCGAAAACCGCTATTTTCACAGCTATATAGATGTGCTATTCTGTCTCGAGTCAATGACAGAATAATATCCCCATTCCGGATCTGTTAGGAAACTTAATGGAGACCAACTTGATTAACGAAAGAAAAATCTCAAAGTAGTCCCCGAAAGAACATCTTAAAGTAAAAGAACACTGGGAAAATAGAAGATAAAACGATACAATTAAATCGTTATAACAGAATTCGAAGAATTTATAAAAGCGTTTAGATAACAGAAAAAAGCTCCAGGTGAACAACATGAATATACTTAATTTACATAACTTCAATGTCTTACGGATTGACGAAAACGAATATGACTATCAGATTACGGTGGAGGTATTTCTCCACCTTCTTATTGTCCGCATTGCGGCTGCATTCCGAACCTTTATAAGCACAGTAAAAAAGAGCAGTTATTTATGGATCTGCCGATGCATAGAAAGAGGGTTGGCATTCTGGTGCTTCGTCAACGGTACAAATGTCGTGATTGCAACCGTACTTTTTGGGAACTTTTAGCGGACATGGACGAGAAACGAGCGGCCACAAAACGACTAGTAAAACACATAGAGAAAGATTCGCTTCGTAAAACATTTGTAAGCATTTCCGAAGATGTTGGAGTCGATGAAAAGACGATTCGTAATATCTTCCGTGATTACATTAATCGTTTGGAAGAGACTGTTCGTTTCGAAACCCCGAAGTGGCTTGGGCTTGATGAAATCCACATCATCAAGCCAAGATGTGTAATAACCAATATCGAAGAACGAACATTGATTAACTTGCTTCCCAATCGAAACAAAGAGAGTGTTATCAACTACCTATACCATCTTCCAAACAAAGAGAGAATCCAGTATGTCACAATGGATATGTGGCAGCCGTATCGAGATGCTGTAAGAACGGTGTTGCCTAAAGCGACCATCATTATTGACAAATTTCATGTTGTCAGAATGGCAAATCAAGCACTCGAAACGATCCGTAAAGACCTTCGAGCAAATCTTTCTACCAAAGAGAGACGGGGGGATTAATGCACGACCGTTTTATTCTGCTCAAGCGTAAGCGGGAACTCTCAGAGATGGAGCAATTAACTTTGGATGTATGGATAAAGAATCACAAGAGTCTTGGGATCGCATACGAATTAAAGGAATCTTTCTTTGATATTTGGGATTGCAAAACTCGCCAGATTGCTTTCATCAAATATGAAGATTGGAAAACAAAGATTCCAGCCGATCTTGAATATGCATTTGACCCACTCTTAAAAGCAATGCAGGGATGGGAGAAAGAGATATTTTCCTATTTCGACCACCGTATTATAAACGCATATACGGAGTCTCTAAACAACCTGATTAGAGTCATAAACCGTTTGGGAAGGGGTTACTCCTTCGAAGCCCTGAGAGCCAAAATTTAAAATAGGGTAAGACGGGGGATTACTCCCCCGGACTCCCCGTCAAACCGTACGTGCGGATTTCCCGCATACGGCTTTCCTCCGCCAGTTCCCCATCTTCAGGAGTGAGTTGTCTTCATTCGTCGCCGAATTGCAAATTTCTCTCCCGAATTAGGAACTCGTGGTGAGTAAGCTCGTTAGAAATACCATCCCTGCCTCTTCCAATACTTTGTTTGGAATCAGCGAATTTGAAACCGTTGATTTCTTCTTCCGCATGAAGGCTCGTACCCTCATTCGCGTCCACTCATCTAGACGCTGGAATTTCTTTGTTACATTTCCTACTCGATAATAGTTCCCAAATCCTCGTACCACTTCATTTAGCTTCTTCACCATTTCACTAAGATTCATTCCTTGCTGCCTTCTCGTGATTTTACGAATCTTGTCCTTGTATTTCTTCACCTTTGCTTCGGGCAGGACCATATATTCTCTCCAGAAGTCAAATCCAAGGAATCGGAACCCTTCATCGAAGTGCACCACTTTCGTTTTCTCAGGGTGCATCCTAAGTTGAAGTTCTCCTTCCAGTATTAATTTCGCCGCTTGGTGCGCTTTCTCCGCTTCCTCCTTTGTTTTGCAGAGGATTACGGCATCATCTGCGTATCTTACAACTGCGAAGCCTTTTTCTTTCATTCCCCAATCAAAGTGGTTCAGGTAAATGTTAGCGAGCAGTGGAGATATAACTCCGCCCTGTGGTGACCCGATTTCTGTTTCATGGAACTGGCCATCTTCCATGACACCGGCGGTCAGCCATTTGCGAATGAGCATCAGGACTTTCCCGTCTGTGATTCGTTCATGTACCTTCTCCATCAGTAAGTCATGTGGAATTTCATCGAAGAAGGACATGATATCCAGATCGACCACGTATTCATATCCCGCCCGCTTTGCACGTCTTATGGTTGCTAATGCTTGGTGGGCTGAGTATCCTGCACGAAACCCGAAACTATAGGTGTAGAAGTCTTGTTCAAAGATTGGCTCGATGATTCTTCGTACCGCTTGTTGGATGATTCGGTCCCGAATTGCGGGAATCCCAAGCGGTCTCAGTTTGCCATTCTCTTTATCGATGTAATGGCGGAGTACCGGGTCGGGTTCATAGCGGTTCTGCTGTAGTAACCGTTGGATTTCTTTCAGATTCATTCCTAGGTTCTTCTCGAATGTCTCTAATGTTACCCCGTCAACACCGCCGCTTCCGCCGTTTTTCTTGACCTCCAGCCATGCTTCATACAGATTGTCCATTTGGTAAACTTTATCGATAAGGGTGTAATATCTCTTCTTCGGCTTCATGATGATTCACCACCTTACCGCTACTCACCAAGCCGGTCTTGCCCTCGTTACAAAGACCGATTCCTTACTCGTTCCCCCCCAAGGTGACTGCGTTCTAGGTTAGAAAAAAAAACCAATCGCTTCCGTACCTTTGGATGTACTCAGGTCGCCAGTATGCCTTTATCCCCAAGCGTTTTCGCCATCGGCGGGACACACCCATTCGGTCATACCCTTTGGTGTTTAAGGCGCTTACGGTCTCCACTCACTTGGACTCACAGCTTTGACGAAGTACGTTCCCTTTGCCTCTGTCTCCCCTCTTTTGGAGTGGGAGCAGGATACGTGACCCGGCACGCATTCGTCCGAGTTTTCCCCTCCATGCTGTCACCAGCTTTCATTGGCTCAGACTTATTCGCTACTACGGAACGATCTGCCATCTCGCAAACCATCGACTCGGCTTTCCCCTTTGGGTTATACCTCCTCTACCTTGCTGCGTTTGCAGCAAGGAATCTACGAGATTTCCCTCAGTCATCGCACCCTCTGTTCCATCCATCCTGACCCTACTCACGTCGATGAGTCTTGCAGGTCATTTCCCTTTCCTGTTTTCCTGCTAGATACGCCTTCGCGTAGACTTCCCCGATTTCTTGGCGGGTCGTCCAGCATCGCCGCCACCTCTGGTTTACCTATTGTTCCGGGCTGGACTTTGCCTGCAGACCCTTCGGATTCCCCCTCACGAGAGACACCCTGTCAATCCTTCTCCGATGGAGTTAGGACCTCTACTTCGGCTACGGCACTTCAAAGGGTAAAGTTACCGGGTGGATTCGAACCACCTAGATTGTGCGACTGTGAGGCGCACAAGAAAACAGGGGTGGTTTTCCACCCCCGCTGCAAACATTATTGAAGTTCAACCTGACCATTTCCGTCAATCGACATTTTGTATTCTCGGAACACTTTTTCTTCCCCCGTCTGCGTATTGCGCTGAACTACCTGTACCGTGCCGTCCCCGCGCACCTTCGCCAAATACTCATGCCCAAAGGCGGAGAAGAAAGAATGCTGGGCCAATTCGGTATTTTTCAAAGCCTCCCAGTCCATTTTCAGTTTGTCCTTTTGGGCCAGGGCAGCCGCAAACTGCGGATTATTCGCTTTCAACTGATCGATCTGATTTTGAATTCCAATTTGCAATTGCTCTTTCACTTTCGAATCCGCAGCTTCTTTGACCTGGTTAATTTTCTGATCCACCGCGTCAATTCCTGTTGAACAACCTGCCACCGTCATTGTGAGAGCCAGTATGGCCAAGATTCGCTTCATTTCGATTCCTCCTGATCTGCCCATGCTTCCTTGATTCGATCTTTTAACACGTGGACAATCCGCGGGTCAAACCCGATCGGATCTCCAAACCGCATCGTCATTCCGCGATAATCTTCCACTTCTTGTTTCACGATCCGTTCAGCTTTTCGCATCAAAAAGCCGTCCGATAGGAAATAGGGAATCACGGTGAGATCGGTAACCCCTTTTTTTACACAGGAAAGCACTCCTGTCGGAATATCGGGCGGACACAGATCCAAAAATGCGACTTCCACAACCTCGATCCCTTGTCGTTGACGGATCTCCTCTGCGAGTTGGTACATACCGCCGGTTGCGTGTTTCAGAAGAGAACCGTGCCCGACGAGAAGAATGCCATGCACATTAATCCCTCCCCTTCTCAACTCGTTGTTTTACCGACAAAACCGCCAGCAAGAAAGCCCCGGCTATGGAAGAGACGGCAAAATAGTGATAAATCGAGAAAATTCCATACCGGTCGAGCAGCCATCCGGCAGCGTAGCTTGAAGCAACAGTCCCCAATCCGTTTGCTGCCGAAGCATAAATCGCCTGAGCTGTGACCTGTACCTCCGACGGTGTATTTTCTCTGATAAAACTGGCTGCCAAAGGTAGAAACAATCCAACCGATATTCCCTGCAGCAGGAACAAAGCAATCACCATTTCCGGCGTTGGCTGGGATGAGTAATAGAACCAGCGGATTCCCGACACGCCCCCCGACAAGATGATCATGGTGAGCATCCCATATCGTTTCGCAAAATGTCCCGCGAAGCGCATAATGGGAGCTTCAGAACCTGCAAACAGAAGAAATGCAGTCCCAACGCCTACGACAGCACCCCCAATCGCGGTAAAATACAAAGAGAAGTAGGAATTGTTCGCATTGATCGGACCGAATATCAAAAATGCAGCGATCAAAAATACAACATACTGCGGGATCCTCAGCAGTTTCCCGATCCCCGCCCAAATACTTGTGGTGATCGGGATTCCCTGTTGAGGCAGCGTTAACGCGATACCCACACAGAGTAAAAAAGAAGCGGCGTATAAATAAAATATCGATTGCAGGCCGATTCGTTCCGCAAACTGCCCGGCCACCCAGACAGCAACCGCAAACCCTAATGCGCCAAACAGCCGGACATTTCCAAAGTCCCCTTTACTCTTTTGCAAATGAAAGAGAGTCATGGCATCAATAATCGGCACCATGGCACTTTGGAAAAGAACCATCACTACATACAGCAGCAGAAAAAGAATGTAGGAACCGCCTGCCGCCGGAAACAGCAGCCCCACCGCGGCAGCTGATGTCAGTGCAAGCACCAGCACCTTTTTCTGTGCCCGAAACCGATCACAGAGTATCCCCCAAACCGGTTGTACGAGGATCGCCACAATCGGTCCCGCAGACAACAAAGTGCCAATCTGGACACCCGATAGTCCAAAGGATTGCAGATAGAGGGACAACAGCGGAAGATTCGCCCCAAATCCGAAGAACAGAAAAAAATAAAAGCCGCAAAGCAGATACGTAACAATCCTTCTCTTCTCCGCCGCCAACAATGTGTCCGTTTTCTGCATATCTTCAACCCTTTCCATACACCCCCATTTTACCGAAAGAAAGAAAAAAAGAGAAGAAACGGCTTCATGATGCAAGAATCGCTCGGCTATTGTCGAAATAATTTCAGTGTGAATCTTATTTTAAGGGGAGCATCCAATTGAAATGTCACATCAGTCTAAAAGTACTAATGGTTAGTGTTATTTCGTTACTTATCATCCTCCCTATCATCACCTTATCAATTCTTGATTATCGAGATAATCAAGCAGCTTCTCGCCAGCAGTTTGCGAATGAAATGAAGATTCAAGCAGAAAATATCAAACTTTCCACTGAAACACGGTTAAAAGAAGCCGATATCACCATGAAAGCATTAAGTGCAGATCCGGAAATTCTCTCAAAAGACGGAACTCTCCAACGGAGGATACTGGAGAAAGTTGTTAAGATGCAGCCCGTTTTCGAACTGTTGTATGTAACCGATTCAGCTGGGATGCAGACAGCACGCAGTTCCGGGGAGAATGCCAATCGTTCGGATCGCGAATGGTTCAAGACTGCCATTCAGGGGAAGCATTACTTCTCCGGGTCCTATATTTCCAAGGCTACCAATCAGCCAACCGTCACCATCGCATTACCGTTAAAAGACGGATCCGGAAAAATCATAGGAACCATCGGCGGCGATTTAAGTCTGGCGTATCTTCAATCTTTAGTGAAAGATGTGAAACCGGGAAAATCCGGCTATGCCTATATGGCCGATCAAACAGGCATTGCAATTGCTCATCCGCGCTTTGATGAATTCGTCCTGAAACAGGTTAATATCGGCAACACCTTCTCAGTAGCGGAATCCTTAAACGGCAAAAACGGCGTTTCTTCCTGGGTCAATTCCAAGGGAGTGCCAAATTATGGAGCCTACACTCCAATTGCGACTCCGGACTCTGCCGTTCGCTGGTCGGCCACTGTACAGGTTCCTGAGCAGGAGATTTCCGAAATCGCCCACAAACTTCTTGTCAAGAAGATCATAGTCGGTCTGGGTTTGGCCTTGATCGGAGCTGTTGTGGCGTTTTTCCTGTCGAATATTTTCGTAAATCCTGTTAAGCGCGTAATGGAGACAACCACACATGTGAGCGCAGGAGATTTAACAAGCAGGGTAACCTTTACTACAATGACTCGCGAGTTTCATCAATTAAATGAATCGGTCAACGATATGATCTTAAAACTGCGAGAACTGCTTCTTGCGACCCGGCGGAACGCTCAGTTGGTATCCGATGCGTCAAACCAGCTTTCTCAGGGGACGAATGTCATCTCTCAAGGAGCGACACAGATTGCGGCGACCATGGAAGAACTCTCAGCCGGCAATGAGAGCCAAACCCAACAAGTCGATTCGGCGGCCATGGGGGTGGAGAACCTTCGTTCCGAGATCGCCGTAATCCATCAACGCGCAAATCAAGTGCATCAGTTAACCCAGTCATTAAACGAGGAGTCAAAACGAAGCATGGATGGTGTGAACCAGGCGACTGCACAAATGGATACAATTCAAGCTGCAGCTCGCCGATCTGCCGATCAGATTCTCTCTTTGGAAAACAAGTCCCAGCAAATTGAACAAATGGTGATTCTGATTACAGATATTGCGCAGCAAACCAACCTGCTCGCGCTAAATGCGGCAATCGAAGCTGCCCGGGCGGGCGAAGCGGGGCGGGGATTCGCCGTTGTGGCGGACGAAGTGAGAAAATTGGCCGAGCAATCGAGGCAGGCTGCCGAACAGATCACGTCCGTCATTGCCGAGATTCGCCATGAAACAACAATGGCGGTCGAAGAGATGACGCAAGGCACGGAAGAAGCAGAAAAAGGAACCCATATTGTTCGTGGGACTTTGCAATCTCTGGAACGAATTGCAAAAGCGGTCGAAGAAATCGTAGGACATGCAAGCGATGTTGCAAAAGCAACGGATCGCATGAACCGATCCACGGAAGAAGTTTCAAGCGTGGTTTCCAATTTGGCGGCGATTGCAGAAGAATCGGCTGCGGCGACAGAAGAAGTTACAGCATCCGTGACCGACCAATCGAGCACCATTCAGCAGCTTGCAAGTTCCGCGGAAGAATTGTCTCGTCTGTCCTATGACCTGGAGGAAACGGTGAAGAGGTTTAAGCTGAACTAAACAATAAGAAAAGCCCCTGGGATTGAGATAAGAATGCCTCAACCCCAAGGGACTTTTTATGGAATCGCTTTCTAGACGCGTGACTTTGAAATCTTATCCACAATCCGCTTTAAACGGTCATAGTGGGTAAGCAAACGCAACCGATCCGCTTCCGCTTGCGAGGAGGACGGACGAAGATCGCGAATGCCCCAGTAATCGATCAACGTATCGACCACTTGATTGAAGTAATGGACCGGGCTGTAATTCGCATGTTTCGCGATAATCTTTTCCCGCTCTTCAAAATCGGGCATAGTCGCACCCGGCATCCTGAAATTCATGATGACATCGGTAACCAAACTTACATAATTCGGTTCCAGCTCAAGATGGACTTTTACCGCATCCCGATAGAATGTGTAATGGAGAGTCTCATCCTTCGCCAAACGCCGCAGCAGGGTTGACAGATCCGGATCATGCGGTTGAGCCGCCTTGGCCACATTCATGTAAAAGACCATGGTGGCCAGTTCCTGAATCGTCGTGTAAATCATCGTTTCGATTGGAGTCTCATAATCCGGTTCCCATCCTTGCTCCACCACATGCTTGCGCAGCTTGTGCAGTTCAGTCGGATTGGAGTTTCGGGTTATGATCAAATAGGTTTCCAGCAGGTTGCTGTGCTGGTCCTCTTCGGACGTCCAGGTATGGACAAAATCCTGCAGAACCTGAAAAGATCCGCGAAACGTAGAGCTTAAACCGGCTGTAAACCACGGCAGATTCACTTCCGTAAGAAGTGCCGTCTCAATGGCGGTATAGATCTCATCCGGGATCTTTCTTTGCTCTTTCGACCAAGGATCGGTCTTAAAACTGCGTCCCTGTTCCCAAGGAATATATTCATGGTAGCTCCAATCGATATTGGCAGCCTGTTCGCGGTGACGATCCAACAAATCTTTTAAACGGGCTTCAAGTCTAAAATTGGTTTCGGAGAGAAGTAGCACTCTGTTTCTCAACTCTTTTCTATATAGGACTCCCTCAAGTTTACAAGATTGAAGCAAAAAAAGACAGGTAAAAAAGTGGGAATTGCAGAATTTTTGTGCAGCAGGGATTTGCTGCCAACTTGGTGTAGACTATATAATTGTATCGTTTCGAGAAAGGAGCTTACATATGTCGTTAAAACCGAAAAAACCTTCTCAGTCAAGATCTCAAATGACCGATATCATCCTCCCCGCACAAACGAATAATCACGGCACGATCTTTGGCGGTGAAGTGATGTCCTACGTCGACCGTATCGCATCCATAACTGCATCCCGCCATTGCGGTTTGCCGGTGGTGACGGCTTCGTTCGACAGCCTTGACTTTCTTTCCCCAATTCGATTGGGTGAAGTGATTATTCTGAATGCGTCGGTCACCTGGACCGGCCGAACCTCGATGGAAGTAATGGTCACGATTGAAGCGGAAAGTCTGACTGAGCGCCGGGTAACAGGCGTTTCCTTTCTTACGTTTGTGGCCGTCGATCAAAACGGCCGTCCGATTCCCGTGCCGCCGATTGAACCGGAAACCGAAGAAGAAAAATATCAATTTGAGTTGGCTAAGGAACGGGCCGCACTGCGCAAACGCCGCCGGGAAAAATTCGATTTTTAACTTAAAATGGTACGGAAGCAAACCGATGCGGTCGGTAGTTTCTGTACCATTTTTTGTATCCTTTCAGTTTAAGATTCCTTTGACATCCACGAAAAATACATGTATTATACAATTGTTGTATAATACATGTAAAATACCGATGGAAGGTGTATCTGTTTGGATACTGATCAAATCTTGGAACTACGAACCCTGGTTCAAAAATTTATCCGGTTGTTTGGATTGCTGGATCCATCAGTTACACCATGCGGTTACCCGTTATCGGTGTCGCAGGTGTTAGCGCTGCAGGAACTTGAAAAACAGACGTTAACGGTCGGTGAACTTTCAGATAAACTCCATCTGGAACGAAGTTCTGTCAGCAGATTGGTTGACAGCTTGGTAAAAGCCGGCTTTGTCCGCCGCGAAGTAAATGAGAAGAATCGTCGGGAAGTCCTGCTTTTCCTGACGGAAAAGGGAAAAAATTCAATCGGAACGGTTCGGACCCAATCGGTTCGCTATTATCAATCGATATTGAATGGATTGTCGAATCAACAACAGCAGCAAATCCTTCAAAGCTTTCGTATGTTTACCGATTCCTTATCCAAAATGAGAGGAGAATCCGAATGAATTCCGAGAATCGTCAAGCAGCCGTTTCCCTTTCATCCGTACTTCTCTCTTTTCTGGCTTCCTCCCATCACTGGCTTCACATGGGTATTCTCTTGTTGCTCGGCGGGTCCACCAACATGATGGCAACCATGTCCGGAGTCTTGTGGATTCGGCGATTCATGATTGTTGCGACCGTTTTCACCGTATTGGTCTCACTGTATCGCCTCTACAGACACCGGAATAAGAGGAAATGGATCTTTGCTTTGACCATTGCCTCTGCATTCCTGTCTGTCAGTATGATTTTGTATACCGTTTCTCAATTTGGTTGGTAGGCAGCACAAAAGAGGCCCCGTTAAAAAACGGTGGCCTCTTGGATTTACTTCGCGTTCGCCAGTTGATTTTTCAAGATCTCCGGAACCTGAGCAATTGCTTCCGGCAGCTTGGAAGCATCACGTGCGCCTGCTTGGGCCAGCTCCGGACGCCCTCCGCCTCCGCCTCCGGCGATTGTCGCGACATCCTTCACAATCTTGCCCGCCTGCAAACCTTTCGCTACCAGATCTTTTGTCACCGCGACAACAAAGTTCACTTTTTCTTCGTTCACTCCGCCTACTACAATGACACCGGAACCGATGCGATTCCGCAGGTCTTCCGCGACATTGCGCAAACCGTCCATATCCAAGCCTGCAAGCTCAGCTGCAATGTAGGAAATGTCTTCTACCTGCTGCACTTTATCGACCAAGCCCTTTACCTCATAAGAGGCCAGTTTACCCTTCAGGGATTCAATTTCCTTTGACAATTCCTTCACATTCGATTGCAAAACATCAATCCGGAACGGAATGTCGTTCACATTCGATTTGAGTTTCCCTGCTACTTCTTCCAGCAGCTTCGTTTGCTCCTGCATAAACTCGTAGGCACCGCGACCGGTTACCGCTTCTATGCGTCGAATTCCTGCGCCGATGGAAGATTCGGAGACGATCTTGAAGATTCCAATCTCTCCTGTACGGCCCACATGACAGCCTCCGCAAAGTTCGATTGAATAGTCTCCAGCTTGTACAACACGCACCACATCGCCATATTTTTCACCGAATAGCGCCATGGCACCGAGTTTCTTGGCTTCCTCAATCGGCATTTCACGGATTTCAACAGGTGTATTCGCCCATATCTGTTCGTTGACTTTCTGTTCGACAAGAGCAATCTCTTCCGCCGTCATCGCACTGAGATGGGAGAAGTCAAACCGCAAACGATCCGCTTCCACCAATGAACCTGCCTGAGCAACATGTTCGCCCAACACTTCCCGCAGGGCTTTGTGAAGCAGGTGGGTACCGGTGTGATTCTTAATGATATCGGCGCGTTTCGCCGCATCGATGGAAGCCTCAACCGTATCCAGTACGTCCACTTCGCCCGAAATTACCTGCACCTTATGGACATGGTAGCCGTTTGGGGCTTTTTGTACGTCCAGAACCTGCAGTTGGGCTTTTTCTCCGACAGAGATAATTCCTTTGTCCGCGACTTGTCCGCCCGACTCCGCATAAAACGGGGTGTGGTCGAGTACAACGTCCACCACGTCGCCTTCCTGGGCCGATTTTACGATGGCTCCGTCTTTAATGATGGCCAGTACTTTACCAGAGGAAGCGAGTTCCGTATAGCCGATGAAAGTGGAGACCAATTCGCCCAATTCCTCAAATACGGTGTTTTGCACCTGCATCGAGGACACGTCTTTCCGTGCCGCACGTGCACGCTCACGTTGTTCCTGCAGCGATTTCTCGAATCCTTCGCGGTCAACGGTCAGCCCGTTTTCAAACGCAATGTCTTCGGTTAAGTCAATTGGGAAGCCATATGTGTCATACAGACGGAATACGTCTTCACCTGGGATAACGGTCTTTCCTTCTGCCTTAACCCGGTTAATTACCTCGGACAGCAGGTTCACGCCTTCTTGTAATGTTTCGGAGAAGCGCTCTTCCTCCGCTTTAATCACTCGCTCAATAAATTCACGCTTTTGCACGACTTCCGGATAGTAGACACCCATGATGTCGCCGACAACTTTCACCAGCGAATACAAGAACGGCTTCTCAACACCAAGGACTTTCCCGAAGCGAACCGCACGACGCAGTAAACGACGAATTACATACCCGCGGCCTTCGTTTGATGGCAGTGCACCGTCTCCGATGGAGAAGGTCACGGTCCGCACGTGGTCAGCGATCACTTTAAATGCTACATCCCATTCTTCCTTCTCGTGGTACGGTTTACCGGATAAACGGCTGGTCTCTTCAATAATCGGCAGGAAGAGATCGGTATCAAAGTTGGTTTCTCCATTTTGCAGAAGCGAACAGATCCGCTCCAATCCCGCACCGGTATCAATATTTTTCTTCGGAAGCTCCGTGTACGTGCCGTCCGGATTGTGGTTGAATTGCGAGAATACCAGGTTCCAAACTTCAAGGAAGCGAGTGCCTCCGTCGAGATCCGGGTGGAAGTCGGCAGGCTGCCCTCTTTCCGGATTCCGGTCATAGAAAATCTCAGAGCAGGGCCCGCAGGGTCCTTCTCCAATATCCCAGAAGTTGTCGCTTTCGGTGCGGGCAATTTTTTCAGCCGGAATTCCAATCTCTTCATTCCAGATCTTGAAAGCCTCGTCATCTTCATGATGAACGGTTACGTACAAATGGTCTTTGTCAAAGCCGATCCATTCTTTCGATGTCAGAAACTCCCACGCCCAGTGGATCGCTTCCCGCTTGAAGTAGTCCCCGATCGAGAAATTTCCGAGCATCTCGAAGAATGTATGGTGGCGCGCGGTTTTTCCGACGTTCTCAATATCATTGGTGCGAATGCATTTCTGCGAGTTGGTCATCCGCGGGTTCTTCGGAACCTCACTGCCGTCAAAGTATTTCTTCAACGGTGCCATCCCCGCATTGATCCACAGCAAAGAGGGATCGTTGTAAGGCACCAAACTTGCGCTTGGCACAATATCATGCCCTTTCGATTCAAAAAAGCGGACAAACTTTTCACGAATTTCAGCCGATTTCATTCGAATCCTCCTCGTTTTTCAGCAGCTCCGTTTCTCGGATAACGGAGTTTCGCGTCCTTATTTTCAATTTTTTTGAGCTCGTTTTTGAAATAACGGATTTTCAAGTCTCTATGTGCAGACTTTGGGGCTGTGAGGGGTACAAAATCACGAAATAGCGCCTCAAAAATCGGTTATTCTGAAAATAGGCGATCATCTTAGAGGAATAAGGCCTCCAAAAACCGTTAATCCCTTTTCATCCTTTTTCACGCTTACGACAAAAAAGCCTTCCGTCCACAACAGGGACGAAAGGCTTTGCTCTCGCGGTACCACCCTAATTGCCCACGTTTAGCCCGTTATTTCGGGTCCCCGCCAAAGTATCGGAATACGCTACAAAGCTTTTTCGTCACTTTGGTGGGCGTCGGCCACCTCAGTTGTGCTGTAACGGACACAAGCCGGCAGGGTTAACCTGCACTATGGAAGTAGCTTCAGATACCCTTCACAGAAGAACCCTTTCAGCCGTGGGGCCCTCTCTCTGACCGTGGACTGTACCTTACTCCGTTTCCGCAACGTTTTGTCGATGTAACAGTTTCGAAAATCATTATAGCGTTGGCCTGCCCCACAGTCAACAGGTCCCAAACAGATGGTTCGAAGTCAGTCAGTCAGGCAGGCAGTCCCCGAATCGCTCCCGGATGTCCGGTATTTTCGGGATCAAAGAGTTAATAATGTCATTCACCCGATCCTTTTCTTGTGTGGACTCCACTTCCACCACCGAGTCCACGTCCAGTTCGACCGCAAAGTGATACGTGTTGCCTTCCCGGGTAACCAGAATTCCTGCATCATTGTGTTCCGCTATAAAATTGTCCCCGATAAAATCGGACCTGCGCTGCAAATGCGGTTTTTGGTGCATAGGCGACACCCCTTTTTCAAAATTTCACAGGGATAGTTTGTCCAGCCGAGGAAATCATTAGACAAACATTTTGGAATCAGTTGTAACCTTCAGACCCATCTGTTCGTCAGATTCTATGAGCACACTGTACAAGGGGAGGAGGGGTGGAACCATGGAAGAGTTTATTAAACGAGCGCTCGTCGATGAAGAAGAAATGGCCACGCTGCTTGGGGAACTGGAGCCATTCGTATACCGGGTTTCCTTCCATTTGACCCGTCATCAGCAGGATGCGGAAGATATCGCCCAGGACGTACTCTACAAAATCTGTACCAAATTATCTTCTTATCGGGGAGACAGTTCGCTTCAAACATGGGTCTATTCCTTGGTGATGAATACGTACAAAGATTATCTTCGAAAAATGAAGTCCCGGCAGGCAGAATCTTTACCGGAACACGCGGCCAGCCGTTCTTTCGAGGATACTTCAAATTCACGAATTCTATTGGAGAAACTGCTGCAAGATCTGCCCGAACTGGATCGTCACATTTTAATTCTGCGTTTTCAAAATGACCTGTCGGTCCGGGAAGTGGCCGAGATCATGAACATTTCCGAATCGAACGTGAAAACTAGGGTGTTCCGCCTGAAAGACCGGTTACGAAGCTTGTTTCTCAAGGGAGGTGAAGTTCTATGAAATGCGCAGACGTACAAAATGCACTCTGGTCAGGCAAGAAGACTGAAGAAGTGTTGCAACATATTGAAACTTGCTTCTCATGCCAGCGGGAAGCGACTGATATGCAGCAGATCATAGGCAGCCTTCGCGCAATCGAGGTCCCCTCTCCTTCCCGGTCGTTAGTGCCAAGCAAGGAAGTCATTCGGGAAACCGTACAAAGAAATCGCACAAAACCTTGGAAAAAGATTTTGGCTGTCACCGCAGCGGCAAGTGTGTTGCTTGCTCTAGCAACAGGGATCCTGTTGAAAAACGGCCAGGAAGCACCTATGACTCAATCTGCGTCCGAAGTACCGGAAAAAGACAACCAGCAGCAAATAACTTCTATTCCCATCGGCGATCCGAATGTTCCCGCCATTGAAGTCGGTCCAAGGGCTTCTATTCAAAATCCGGAAATGATGGAAGCGATTCGCGCTTATTTTAGAGAAAACACCAGCATAAATGAAGTCAAGCGGATTCAAATAGATGACTTCATGCCGGACTCCAATGCTCAACAAGCTAAGGTCACTGGAGTTCTGGTGCTCAATATTGAACTGCAGCCCGGCATTGCAACATCAAAGTTTAAAGCGGGCCCCCAGAAACAACAAATCGTGCTGATTAAACAGAACGGAAAATGGTCGGTTGCCCAATTTGCTTTTCAAAACGAACCAAGGGTTGAAGAACGGATTCAACAGTACTTTTCAAACGAATATAATGTCCCCGGCATAAAAGAAATGAGCTTGATCGACTTTACTCCTGACCCCCAGACAGAGAAAAACGTCATGACAGGAAAAGCAAGAATCGAAGTTGATTTCGCCCCGGGCACCAAAACCAATTATCAAAAGGGAACCAATACAAGATACGTGTTGTTGGTGAAAAGACAGGGAGTGTGGGATGTGATCAAAAGCAGCACTTCCCCTTTCAGCGTCAAGGATGCACCGGTCTACTACCGTGATTTTGAAAAAGTCGCCCAGGTCGTGACGGGAACCATTAGGGACGTGAAAATCTCTATCGAGCAGCAAGATGGAAAAATCATCACGAAAGTACAGTCCTTGAAGTTAACCGTAGAGAAAAACCTGACTCCTTCTGGAGGAACAATTCAAGCGGGAGAAACAATAGAAGTGGTATTTGAGCAAGAAGCGTCCGGTGACCTCACCACGAAACTGCAAAATGGGAAACGGGCAGCCATCTTCACCGCTCAGACCGACCCCGCTCTCGTCATGGGAGCCACTTTGTGGCATAGCGATTTGAACTATTATCTGTACGAACAGAACGGTCAATATTATGACTTAACAGGGAATGTCTCAGATCCATTGCAGTATTACAAAAAGATGCAAAGTTCCAGATAAGTCCACCCCAGTGAATCCTCATCGAGTGGACGGAAGGGCCTTGCTTCTTAAAAGTCGAGGCCCTATAAAGACGGGTAGAAACGGTTACATTCCCGTCTCGCATCAAAAAGCCCTTGCCTGAACCCAACCAGGCAAGGGCTTTAAAATTCAATCAATCCAAGTGATATCATCAATGCATCGTTTACTCTTGACATCAGTTCGTCATCCAAATGAGTAATTTTATCGGTCAATCGTTGTTTGTCGATCGTACGTATTTGTTCCAAAAGTATAACCGAGTCACGTTCAAGTCCGTTCTTTTCCGCTTTGATCTCAACATGAGTGGGAAGTTTTGCCTTCTGGATCTGAGCGGTAATAGCCGCCACGATCACAGTTGGACTGAAGCGATTGCCGATGTCATTTTGAAGAATGAGCACGGGGCGGAATCCACCCTGTTCGGAACCGACCACGGGTGATAATTCTGCAAAAAAAACATCCCCACGCTTAACATTCACGGGCTACACCCCGCTAACGAGCCGATCCAGTGTGGTTTCCGCTTCTTCTTCAGCCAGAAACGCTTCCGATGCAATATTCAAATTAATCTTCGCCATCTCCATATAGCCGCGCTGCATCGTTTCCCGAATGTGCCGCTTCTTGCGTTCGTTCAGGTACATTCTCATAGCCTGTCGAATCAATTCACTCCGGTTGGAATTTTCCTGTTCCACGATACCATCCACTTCCTGTAGGAGATGATTTGGAATACTGATCATAATGCGTTTCGTCTTTGACAACATCCGGCACCCCCGACACGTTACCTATTCCTACCCACTCTGGTATTATACCCATTCTTCCAAGCATATGTCAAAAGTCAGAAATCTTAAAAAAGGCTTTTTTGCGGTTATTTTTCCAAATAAACCCTGGGAACTCGCTTTCCAAGATCACATGCCACTTCATAAGAAATTGTTCCCAACAAATCCGCTATTTCATCCAAAGAAATAAAATCTTTTTCCTGGCCTCCGTACAACACGACTTCATCTCCAAGAGACACACCTTCAATATCGGTGACATCCACCATGCACTGGTCCATGCAGATGCGGCCGATAATCGGGGCTCGCTGCCCGCGAATTAATACATGCGCCTTCCCGGACAGTCGACGGGAATATCCATCCCCATAACCGATGGGAATCGTGGCAATCACCGCTTGTTCCCGGTCGATCCTTGCAGCCCCATACGAAACTCCGGCACCGCGGGGCAGGATTTTCAAATGAACAATTTGGCTGACCAGGCGAAGTGCTTGGCGGAGATCCACTTTTGATCGGTTCACTTCTTTGGAAGGATAAAGTCCATATAACGAAATGCCGATTCTCACCATATCGTATGCCATTTCGGGAAATTCAATTGCTGCCGCACTGTTGGCGATATGCCGAAGAGGGATCTTCATTCCCCGCTCCTCAAGCTGTCCAAGGAGAGTCTTCCATCTCAAAATTTGCCCTTCCGCATACTGTTTATCAGCTGCATCAGCTGTGGCAAAGTGGGAGAACATACCCTCCACCTCAATTCCATCCCGACCCGACAGCTGGCTGATAAAAGCAGCCGCCTCCTCCGCCTGTACTCCTATACGGCCCATTCCCGTGTCCACTTTTACGTGAATGCGTGCTGATTTCCCCGCTGCTGCGGCCGTTTTGGCCAGCGCTTCCGCCACATCGGTCTGAAATACCGTTTGGGTTAAATTCCAGCGAACAACATGTTCTACAGCCGTAGGAGGGGTGTACCCAAGAACGAGTATCGGTGCCAGGATCCGTGCTTGCCTGAGTTCAATCGCTTCTTCTACACTCGCAACCGCCAAATATGTGACGCCAGC
The DNA here is from genome assembly GCF_042652925.1 of Effusibacillus consociatus. NCBI lineage: Bacteria > Bacillati > Bacillota > Bacilli > Caryophanales > Alicyclobacillaceae > Effusibacillus > Effusibacillus consociatus. The sequence goes on along the minus strand of NZ_JBHSHC010000033.1, from coordinate 25,188 downwards.
CGCCAAAGCCCGCTTGGCTACCTGAACCGCCCCGTGCCCGTATCCGTCAGCTTTTACGGCTGCCATGATTCGGGTATGAGGCGGAAGGATTCTGCGAAATTCTTGAACATTGTGTGCAATATTTGAAAGGTTTATTTCCGCCCAAGTCGGTCGAATCATCAATGCGCCCTCGATTCTTTCTGTTTTAAAAAGCGTATCAACGCAAACCGGGCTAGTCAAGCAGTTAAAAAAGGACGGTGATTGATCCGCCCTTTTTTGTTCTGTATAACGTTGTTATTTTCCCACCGTCCCCATCGTGGACTGCGCAATTTTCATCATTTCCTGAATCGGCAGGGAACCCGTCATCGAAAACTCCACACCTCGATTTGTCCAATACATTGTCTTCACTTCTCCCGCACCAGTAACAACTGCGGGTGTTCCATAGAGATCTCTGACAGTGGTGTTTGAAGGAAGTGGAGTTGTGCCGGGAGCCGGCCGTCGTTCAACCAGAGTAACTGTCTTCCCTTGTGCATCATTGTAGACCAAGTAAATAGCCCCATCACGTTCACTGATCTCTTTTAGCACCATATCTTTTGGCAAGTAGGCCGGTTCAATTACGCCAAAATCGGTCTTGCCGGCCGCCGCAGGCAGGGCACCTTTTTCCGGACCAAGAGTCATCGCTGCTTCCGGCGTAAACGCATCCTTCTTGAAGCTCATGCCAGTATCAAAAAATTCATAATCCACCGTGACTATCGGTTGATCGTCTTTACTGAGAAGAACCATTTGGTGAGGATGCAGATTTTTTTCCTTTAAAAAGATTTGCTGCTTCGTAACAAGCGGATTCTCAGGGACCATCGGCATTTCGATCTGGACCAACCCTTCTTTGATCGAAAACTCTTTGTTTTCCGCCTTCAGAATCCTGTCAACCAAGGCGTGGTACAGATACACGTGGCCTCCTTGATTCTCCGCCCAATCTCCTCTGAATCGGAAACTCTTCTTCAAGCTGGGATTGACCACGAAAATCCCTTCTTCGTTGCGAACAATCACCTGATTAATTTGTTTCTTGTCATCGCCCAGTGCAATTCGGTACAGATCCGGTCGTTGGTACCAGGTTTCTATGTAGTATTTCGTGGATGAGCCACCTGGTGTCTGCACCAGCATCATCGCCTTGCTCTGATAGGACTTCAAACTCCCTTGAATCCCCTGCAGATCTTTCATTACATTTTCCATCGTCCGTTTGCCACACCCGGCCAATCCCATACTCGCCACCAGGATGACCACCATGAGAAGCACAAACGATTTGCGCATAGCACCACTCCTTTTTCGCTCAACGGCTGTCCACACATCTGATACAAGATATTCAACCGGTCCAAGGAATAGTACAAGACAGAGAGAGCCCCCTTTTTTATCCAGAATAATCAATCAATAATCTTTATTTTCTATTCAATTATTGAATATCTTGATATACTACTTTCTAGATCGACTTCTTAGGCATTACTACCTGATGGCCATCTGTTTGGAGGTTTCTCCCCATGAGACTTTTCAGTGAGAAGCTCTTACTCCGTGTATTTATTCTAGTTGGATTCACTATCGCTGCCTTGTATTTTGTGGAAGCACTTGTATCGGACAGGAACCTGATCTTAAATCAAACCCGCGAGACTTTGTTTCATGTTTCGGTGGCCGCTGAGGACAAGCTGCAGGGGCGAACTTTTCACGATCTTCTCAGTGAAGCCAAAATGGATTTCTATCCGCGTGATTATCAGCTGAATTATTTACATAAACAACTGCAGCCTCTGGCTGAAACTCTTTCCATAAACGGTGTGTCCGTCGCTTTTTATGATGCGGAACGGGATTCGGTACTTGCGTACGGGCAGGCTAAACTCACGAAAGACGAAATCGTGAAACCGCTTCCTCCGGATCATCCCAGTCGCAATGTATTGAATACGAAACTTTCTTCCTTTCAATTCGTGGAAAGCCCTTGGCGCGGCCCCTGCTATCTCTTAACCGTTCCCTTGATCAAGAACGGTCACCTATTCGGTTTATTGGGCGTCAGCATCCCGGAAGACATGGTGAAAAGCAAAATCCGCGAAAACTCGATGCAGCACCTGAAATGGGCTTCAATTTCAGTAAGCGTATGGATTCTGCTGCTCGTTCTTTTCTATTACTCCAGGCAATTGGCGCTACAGCGCTATTCTTTAAAGCCTGGGACCGAACTGCTGAAATTTGATGACGATGAAATGACCGATTTGTTGGATCATTCCGGAAACATTCCCCCTTCAATCCGGCCTTTTCTGGAATCTACTTCCATGTATCGGCAGTTGGTGAAACGTGTGCTGGATCACTCCTCATCTGGAGTGGCGATTTTGAATGACAAGAGGGAATTTGTTTACCTCAATCCGAAACTGCAAGAGTTGACCGGATATACTGTGCAGGAATTGAACGAACTGCCCATTCAGAAAAGATGTCTCTTATATCAGCCTCAGGCCGGAAGTCCGACGCTTTCGGGTTTGTTGTACAGTGAGGCCCCAATGGAAATACAGGCGGAATACATACTCCACACGAAGCTCCACAGTTCGATTCCGGTCGAACTCCGTGCTTTTAATATGCTGTCAAAAGATCGCCTCGAGGGGATCGTCATCTCAATTTATGATTTGCGGGATTACCATCAGTTCCGTCGGCTTCAAACACAAACCGCTCTGCTGCTCGAAGCCCTGAATGAAGGAGTTTTGATCCTTCATGAAAATGGGACCATTGCCTATATGAATCATGCTTTTGAACGGATCTTGTCTATCTCCCGCAGCGAGTGGGTAGGAAGACAGATATTTGAGTCAAGTATGGAAGAATCCGTCTGTGAAGATTTGCGGCTCGTCTTGTCCGGCCGTTCTTCACGGGCTCACGCAATGCCAAAAGAGTTTCTGAACCGACAAATGAGCCATTTTTCACTCGATGTCCTTTCCCTGGTAAACCCGCACAGCACGATGAAAGGCGCCTTGCTGATCGGCAGAGATCTCTCAACCGAATGGCAGTGGAGTGAACTGTCAAAGCGAACCGATCTTGTCCAATCGTTAAGCCAAATGGCTGCCTCCATGGCACATGAGGTGCGCAACCCGCTCACTTCGATCAAAGGGTTCCTCCAATTGTTGTCGAAAGGACAGCCGGATCCCGACAAACTGCAGATGTATGTGCAAGTGATGATGGAAGAACTGGAACGGGCACATGGAATTATCACCGAATACCTCAACCTGTCCCGAAAAAATCTGGACACACAGCAGCCGACCAGTTTACTGAAACTGCTTGATGACATTCGGATTCTGATGGAAAGTGAAGCCGTTTTGCGAGGGGTTAATCTTCATTTTTATCTGACGGATGAAACGATACTTTGTGACCAGACAAAGATTAAACAGGTCATCATTAATCTGGTTCGTAACGCATTGGAAGCAACAGCTCGCGGAGGATCGGTTACGGTATCGATTCGAATTTCCCAGGCGGAGCGAACCGTAGTGATTCAAGTTGCGGATACAGGTTGCGGAATCGCTGACGAAACTCTCCCGCATATATTTACACCGTTTTATACGACCAAAAAAGGGGGCACGGGACTGGGGCTTCCGGTATGCAAACAAATTATCGAAGAGCATGGCGGAACCATACAGGCGAGCAGTAAAGAAGGAGAAGGAAGCACTTTTACGATTCACCTTCCTCTCCCCCATACCAAGGGTTCAGATGGACAAGTACCTCTTCCACATCTGGATGCTCCCGCTTGATTGTATCCCGAATTGTTCGTGCCACATCATGACCTTCCTGGACCGTGATCGTTCCCGGCACTCCCACTCGGACATCGACCAAGATGTAGTGACCGTGGGCACGGGCGCGAATACGGTCCAATCTTTTTACGTGTTGAACCGACAGAACCGTTTTTTTGAACGCCTCTATTTTCTCCGGTTCCACAGTACGTTCCATTAAGATTTCAACCGCTTCTCTTCCGGTCTCATAGGCAAGCTTCAGAATTAACAACGCCACCACAAAACCTGCCAATGGATCTGCATAATAAAGCAAAGGAATATGGACCCATTTTCCAATCAGCGCGGCACCAATCCCCAGAACGGCAGCAATGGAAGCAATGACATCCGCTTGGTGATCAACAGCTGTTGCAATTAATCCGGCAGAGTTCAACCGTTTGCCAAGCCCCATCGTATATCTATATAAAATCTGTTTCAATACCCAAGAGAAACTGGCGACGGCAAATGCAATCCAGTGCGGTGGATGGGCAGGTTCCGTCATCGCTTCGATTGAACCGATTCCGATCTCCAAAGCGGCCACCGTCAGAATCCCCGCGACAACTCCAGATGCGATCACTTCCGCTTTGCCATGACCGTAAGGGTGATCTTCATCCGCAGGCTGATTGGAAACCTTCATGGCGATCAAAACGGCCACCGAAGCCAATACATCAGCCGCTGAGTGATATCCGTCCGCGACTAAGGCATTACTAAGGAATATGTATCCGACGACCAGTTTCAAAACCGTTAGAAGGACGTTGGACGCAACTGCGATCCAAGCCGCTCTCTTGCTTACTTTCTCACGATGTTCCAACCCGCCGACCTCCATTCCTCATTTCATTATATCCTGTCGTTCCCGTCTTCTATCCACTTCGATTTCCCTGTTTTTTCTCTCGAAAAAAATCTAGCATACAAAGGAATAAGTTACTAGATTCAGGTCTATACTAATACTACCAATCAAACATTTCGGAGGTTGATAGAATTGAAAACCCTCGAATTTTTTATCCGGGACGGACGTTTGGATTTGGAAAGTTACCTCGAGTATCTCTTTGTTCTTTCTCAACAAAGTGAGTTGGTCCACTAACAAAAGCGGCCTTGGTGCCGTTTTTTGCTATTTCGGTTCCCATAACCATAATCTCTAAAAATGTGATACTTTAGTAGGGAAGGGGGAATTCACATGGTCATTAAAGTATTCGCAACATTTCGCCAAATTGCTGCAGGCAAGGAAGTAACGCTGGATATTCAGGACGGCCAGACCATCCGTCAATTGCTTTTCGCCCTGATTGAGAAGTTTCCGGCTTTTGAAAACGAACTTTTCGACTCCGAGCAACGTTTGCTGCCGCATGTCCATGTATTTATTAACGGGAAAAACATTATTCACGGAAACGGTCTCGATTCCGTTCTGTCAGCTGCGGACGAAGTCGCGTTGATCCCGCCGGTTGGGGGCGGTTGATGCGTGGTGCGGCTCGAATTCCGGGGACTCTACCAGTCTTCTTATAAAAGATTTTTAGTGGAATTGGGAGGAAAAGAATCCGGTTCCTCTGTGATTCTCGGGGATGGCTGGAAGGCGGAACTATCGGAAGAAGATACAATCTCTTTTTCAACAGTCATGAAGATTCCCCGCACGTTTATTACCTTTACAGGCAGCCCTGAAGTTGTGGAGCGAGTGATAGCAGATTTCCGGGTGAAGGCGCTTCGAGGAGGCGGGTGATACCCCGCAGCAGTTTGAATAATCTGCGGGGTACCAACGATTCGAGTCCCCTCCTCGGCCACCAGAGTCTTGTTCATTCTTATCTCTTGTATAATTTGCTGTAAAAGTCCTCTCTTCAATACGTTTATAATTGGGCTCATATCCGATCTCTGGCGTGGTTGGAATCGTAATGATGCCGTTTTCCACCGTAACCTCCGGATCAATGATATCTTGCTGCCAGTATCGGGAAGAAGCCGCGGTGTCCCCTGGAAAAATAAAGTTGGGCAATGTTGTAATCGCAATGTTGTGAGCTCTCCCGACCCCCGACTCCAGCATTCCGCCGCACCAGACCGGAATTTGATGTTCCTCGCACAAGTCGTGAATTTTCTTGGCTTCCGTCAATCCTCCTACCCGGCCTATTTTTATATTGACAATCTTGCAGCTTCCCAGCTTGATTGCTTTGCGCACATCTTCCGCAGAATGAATGCTTTCGTCCAAACAAATCGGCGTTTGCAGTCTCGCTTGCAAGTCTGCATGATCTATCAGATCATCGTGAGCAAGAGGCTGTTCAATCATGGTCAATTGAAACTCGTCCAGCGCAGTCAATCGATCCATATCCTTCAGCGAGTACGCACTATTGGCATCCGCCATCAATGGAATGTCGGGAAAGTGTCTTCTGATTTCCCTGATGATTTCCACGTCCCATCCCGGCTGTATCTTCACTTTGATCCGTTTATATCCTTGATACACGTATTCCTCAATCAAGCGCAGCAATTGTTCCACTGAATTCTGGATGCCTATGCTTATCCCTACCTCGATTTTCTCTTTCCTGCCGCCCAAAGCTTTTGATAGCGGAATTCCTTGTTCTTTCGCGTAAAGGTCCCACACTGCTCCCTCCAAAGCGGACTTTGCCATGTAATTGCCCCGGATATGCTTAAACCGATCCGAAACTTCATCCGGATGATGAATCGGCTCTTGCAGCAGGAGAGGGATCAAAAAATCCTCCATAATATGCCAGTTGGTTTTTAACGTTTCTTCTTTATACAGGGGATCCTTCGAGGCCACAGATTCTGCCCACCCGGATATTCCCTGCCTGGATACGATCTCTACAAGAATAAAATCTTTTTCGTATTCTGTGCCCAGACTGGTTGTAAACGGGTGCAGCAGTTCCATTTTCAAATGTCGTAACACGATGTGTTTGAATTCCACGGAAATTCCTCCATCTCTTACTTCAACTTTCGGAGTGCGTAATAGTGAACAGTCCCTGTTTCGTCTTTACCTGAAGTTTGATTTTTAATAAAATCCGCAACTTGCCAGCCGCGCCTAAAATAATCAGTAAATACAGAACGGTGATCATCCGCCACGACAGGGCCAACTGTAAATCACGCTCCTTTATTTTTTGAAAAGCGGCCGGAACGGGAACAAGCAATCTTTCATCAGACAAATCAAGGTTTAAATCGTTAGTGGACGGTACGGGGTATCCTTGATCATTTACATTCACCTGAATCAATAGCGATCCATCACGGAAGTGTTCTTGTCTGCTCCGGTCGTGCTTTAATTTCTCAACAACACGGTCACTGGCAATCCACCACTCCTCGGACTAAATTTTCGGAAATATTTTCACGAACAAAAAACAAAACGACGGAAAGTTCTTAGTTGTCAAAGGACAAGCACGTTCAGTAGAAAATTCAATTGACATGAACGGAAAGAGAACGCAGACTTATTATCAAGAAGCGTAAAGCTTGTGAAAACTACTAAAGGATGTGGGAAAATGTCCTTACTACAGAAAATACAAGAGGAACGTAATAGCATCCTAGAAATAGCATCTAAGCACGGAGCATATAATGTTCGAATTTTTGGATCGGCTGCCAGAGGGGAAGAAAAAGAGGAAAGTGATATTGATCTCCTGGTCAACTTCGAAGAAGGGCGTAGTCTTTTTGACCTTATCCGATTCAAACAGGAGCTGGAAGAACGATTCGGATACTCAGTCGATATAGTGACTGAAAAATCGCTTCATCCATTAATTCAAAATAAAGTCTTAGGGGAAGCGATTCAGTTATGAAGGACGATCGAATTTATATTGCCCATATCTTAAGCAGCATCCAAAAGATCGAAACATACACCTCCTTGGATCGCGACGCTTTTGTAAAATCAGAACTGATCCAGGATGCGGTAATCAGAAACTTAGAGATTATTGGAGAAGCAACAAGTAAAATTTCAGAAGCATTTCGTGATAATTATCCAGACATTCCATGGAGTCAAATGAAAGCCTTGAGAAATGTTTTGATTCATAACTATATGGGTGTTGATTTAGACATTGTATGGAATGTGGTATTTCGAGAGCTGCCTGATCTCAAAGAGAAATTAAAAGCGTTATGATAAAGAGGAATGATTGCCACAAAAAAAGCTGTCTGACGCCGGTCATGAGTAAGACCAGCCGCAGACAGCCATCCGTTGCACTATAAAATTTCTTTATCTTACGCGATAACCTCGCCTTCGAGGTCTTCAATCGGCTTGATTCCAAGATCCCGCAGTTTCTGCACCGGAACCACGCCATCGACCCAGCCTCGTTCTTCGTAGTACTCTTTGAGCATTTCCGGCAGCTTGCTGATCTCTCCTGCGCTGCCGCCCGAACCTTCTTCGGTCAGGAAGCGTTCCGGGAGAGTGTCGTCTTTCCGGTCAAATCCGGCCAGGTTGTTATAGTACCGCTCCAGGTTATAAACACGCTCCCCGATTTTGAATACATCTTCCATTGTAATGTCGATTCCGACCACCGCCGAATATTGCTCCGCATACTCCTGCGCACCCTCGGCAAAAGCTGAGAACTTGCAAATATCAAGCGAATCGGAGAACGCGTGCATGTCCTGGAAGATTTTAAGGAGCAGCCCTTTCCCCTCAGCCTTCAAGCGGTCCGTCGGCTCGGGAATTCCCATGATTTCACTCGCCACAGTATATCCGCGCAAGTGACAGGCTCCCCGGTTGCTTGTTGCATAAGCGAGGCCCATCCCCTGAATGCCGCGTGGGTCATAGGCGGGAATCGATTGATTTTTGACGACCATAGCCAGCTTTGCATTGCCAAAAGCGGCTGCCGCCCGGCCGGCCCCTTCGGCCAGAATGTTTCCGATTCCTTCCCTTGCTGCCGTCTTGCGGATCCATTCGATCATCAGATCCACATCGCCCCAATCGATCCGCTCTTGGTGGAGCCCTTTTTCATAGGCTTCCATAGCGGTTGAAAGGGCATTCCCCATTTCTATCGTATCCATGCCGTATTCATTGCATTGGTCGATCATATAGGCAATCGCTTCTTTATTGTTCGTACCGCAGTTTGCGCCAAGTGCCCAAGCGGATTCATATTCGTAGCTTTCCACACGAGTCTTGTATTTTCCTTCCGGCACTTCAACAAGCTTCTTGCAGGCAACCGGACATGCATGACAGGTCGGTTCCTCCACAAGGATCGTATCGCGGATCGTTTCACCGCTGATATCATCCGCATTGTCAAAATTGGAGAATTGGGAGTTTCTTGTCGGCAAAGCGCCTACCGTGTTGGTCACGTTCATCAGCACGTTCGTTCCGTAGAGGGATAAGCCGCCCTTGTTCGGTGCGGTTACCGGACTTTCCATAATCGCTTTCAATCCGTTCCTGACTGCAACTTTATACTTTTCTTCATCGGCTGGTTTCGGCATGTTCGATTTCCCTTTGATAACAATGGCTTTCAGGTTCTTGTGGCCCATGACCGCCCCCGTCCCGCCACGGCCTGCAGAACGGTCGTGTTCGTTGATGATGGAAGCGAATTTGACCAACTTCTCTCCCGCTTCCCCAATGGCCATGACACTGATATCATTACTGCCGTACCGGTCTTTCAAGGTGTTGATGGTCGTGCGTACATTCAGTCCCCAAAGATCGGAGGCATCCCGCAATTCGACCTGTCCATCCTCCACATAGAGATACACCGGGGTGTCGCTTTGTCCTTTAAAAACCAACGCGTCAAAATTGGCCCATTTCAAACGCGCGGCAGTCCAACCGCCCATATGGGAGTCCGTTACCGTATTGGTCAGCGGCGATTTGGTAACCACACACAAGCGGCCGCTCATGTTCACACGTGTCCCCGTCAGAGGACCTGTCATGATACACAGCAGATTGTCCGGCGAAAACGGTTCTACCTCAGGACCGTTATCCAACATGTACTTGACGCCTAATCCACGGCCGCCAATGTACTTAATTGCATCTTCCTCATTGATGCCTTTGTACTCGATGTCTCCGTTTGTCAGATCGACCCATGCTGCCCTGTTGCGATACCCTCCTAACCTCATAGCAACCCCTCCATCAATTTTCTAGAAGATTCTAATTTTACTTTCTATACTCAGTAAAAATATTCCTCCTAGAAGATTATTCTCTTTTAGGTGAACATATGAGATGAAACAGATATAATTAGGACAAACTCTCAAAAAACGGAGACATGCATCTTGCGATACTTTTCACTTATCCTGGGATCCGCGATGGCGGGCGCATCCATGAAACTGTTTCTATTCCCGTTCAATATTCCTTCCGGGGGAGCAGCAGGTGTTTCCGTTCTGCTTTTTAATCTGTTCGGGGTGCCCAACGGCACAGGCCTTTTTTTGCTGAACGCCGCTCTATTGCTTCTGGGCTATCGAATCCATGGGTTTCAATTTGTTCTGCGCACACTGCTCACCGTGTCCCTCATGTCATTGACCATCGATCTGCTTCCCATCGGGCCGCCCCTTCGGGTTGAATGGTTGTCGGCATCTGTGGGAGCTTTGTGTTTTGGGATTAGCATGAGCATAATTCTATACAGCGGTTCCACAACAGGCGGAATGGACATCTTGGCAAAATTGATCGAACGCAAATGGGGAACCCGGTTCGGCACCAATCTGTTTGCCATCAATTCGGCCATCTTACTGGCCGCGGGGGCATTGATCGGATGGCATGTGACCCTCTTCGGCATTTCCGTGCAGCTGCTTTCCAACATGATGGTCAATCTGTTTTACAAATCGAACGCCTCCGTGCGTGTGGTTCTGAACAAAAAAGAGGCGTACCGCTAGATTCGGTACGCTTTTTTGCCGCACTTCAGGCAGAAGTCGATATGGGCGCCTGAGCAGTACGATCTTTCGGCAGCCGGATCCCCAGCAGCCATCCAAGGACGGGCAGGATCAGCAGCATTTCCATTAAGGCAGCAATGCCGATTGAGTTTGCAAAATACCCCATTACGGCCGCCCCGACACCGCCGGCGCCAATGGCGAATCCGATCATCAGACCCGATACCATTCCCACTTTACCCGGTACAAGCTCTTGCGCAAACACAACCGAAACGGCAAAGCTCGACAAGCTGATAAATCCGACGATGAAGATATTGATCAATGCCCAGATTCCGGTCAAATAAGGAATCACTAATATGAAAGGAATCGAACCAACCATTGAAAAGAGGAGCACGCTCTTCTTGCCGAACCGATCTGCTAACGGACCTCCGACAAAAGTACCAAGTGCACCGGCGAATAAAAATACAAACAGATAAACTTCCGCCAATTTTGTGCTCATCCCGACTGCGTTAATGTAGTACAAAGGCAGAAAGCTGGAGATTCCGCTGTGAATCCAAGAGCGAATGCTGACAACGGCCACCAGCAAACTCAAAGCCCCGTACCGATTCGCCCCCTGAACTGGTTGACCGGATTTTTTCCGAGCACCTGCCCAATTTTTATACCAACGGGCAACAACAGTCAGAGCGCTCGCCCCCAACAGCATGGGAATCAATAACCAGTACGCACCTTTCAGCCCAAACGGCAGAAACAGCAGAGGAATCATCAACGGCCCCACCGCCTGCCCTGCGTTTCCGCCAACCTGGAAAATGGCCTGAGCCAACCCTTTTCGGGGACCGGCAGCCAAGTGAGCTACCCGGGAGCCTTCCGGATGGAACGTAGCGGATCCAAGTCCGATCAGAACCACCATCAGCAAAATCTCGGTGAAACTATCGGCAACCGCAAGACCCGTCAGGCCCACCCCGGCAAATAGGGCGGCAAGCGGCAGCAGCCACGGAGCCGGTTTTTTATCAGTCACAGAACCCAATACAGGTTGAAAAAAAGAGGCCGTGATATTCGCCACCATCACTACAATCCCCAACCGGGCGTAATCGAGAGAGAGACTGGTTTGCAAAACCGGAAGCATTGCCGGAACCACGGATGTCAACAAGTCTTGCAAAAAATGAGCGGCACAAATAAAGTACAAGATCCGATACTGAGTCTGCGATTCCTGCTTTACCACTGCTTCCACGAAAGCAACCTCCCCTGAAGTCTACCTCTATCATACTACAAGCTTTTCGCCATATGCATAGTTTTGCCTGTACGAATCTCGTGCCGCCGTTGTCCCGCCCAATAGAAAACAGTTGAAAAAAGAATCACGGCCGCAAAAATCATGAACATCGCGGAGCCTCCGTAGGCCACCAATAGAATTCCTCCAACCCACGGCCCCAGGAAATGACCGACATTGGTGAACGTCTTGGCGCCAAAATAGGTTCCCCGCATACCTTCCGGGGCCAACCGGTCAATAAATACGCTCCCTGCCGGAAAGGTGAGAATCTCGCCCAAAGTAAAAATCACCATGGAGGCAATCATCGTACTCCACCCGTTCGAATAAGCAAATCCAACGTCCCCAAGCGCGTACAGGCAATTTCCAACTGCAATCGCGATCAAGGGGGTGCGCTTCTCCGCCCACTTTGCCAACGGCATCTGAAACACAATTACTGCAATGGCGTTCACGCTCATTAACCAGGCGAATAATTTAACTCCATCCGTAAAGCTTTGCTCCACATACTGCGATAATGTAACTGTCATTTGAGCGTAAGCAAGTGACGTGAAAATCCCGCCCACTATGAAATAGCGGAACGCAACATCCTGTGCAAGTACGCTCCAGGCGGAAAGGAAGGTAACGGGTTCTTTTTGCTGTCCCTCAATTTCTCGAATACCGAAACGGTTAAGCAGGGTATGCAGAGTTGCGGCATAAACCAGATAAATGGTCCCGGTAACAAAGAAAGGAAGCCAGCCGGCTGTCAATCCAAGAACAGCTCCTAGGAGCGGCCCCACAGAAACTCCGACATTGATTGCGGTATACCTCATTGAGAATACCCGTAAGCGCCGCTCCGGCTCTGTCAGATCGGCCATCAACGCCTGGGAAACCGGTTCAAAGAAAGAACGGCATAACCCGTTTACCATCGCCAGCATCATAAACATCCAGGAACTGTTCGCAAACGCAAATCCGAGAAAAACGAGTCCCCACGTGTAAAGGGCACTTAACATCACTTTCTTGCGTCCGAACCTGTCGGATAACGTGCCGCCAATAAAACCGCCTATTGTGCCTGCAACAGGTCCCAGTCCAATGGTAATCCCGATCATGACGGGACTCAAATCGGTCTGGCGGGAGAGATAGATGGCAAGGAATGGCAAGCTCATAGAATCGGCAGCCCGGGCAATGACAGTACCAAAGATCAGGGAGTGGACAATCGGATGATAAGATTGAAGAAAAACCCGGACCTTACTCATGTTAAGCCCTCCATTCAAGAAACTCCAACCGGTTGCCAAACGGATCCTCAACGTAAAATCGTTTTGCCTCAGAAAGCGCATCATCATCCTGAACTTCGAACCCGGTTGCCGGCAAGTGCGCCTTCAATCGTTCAACATCTTTTACCCGAAACGCCGGATGTGTTTTCTTTGCAGGTCTAAAATCAGCTTCCACTCCACTATGCAGCTGCCGGTCTCCGCACCGAAACCAAACTCCCCCTCGTTTCCGAAGTAACTCCGGTTTTTTAAGCTCCTGCATTCCCAAGATTTCTCCGTAAAAATATCGAGCCTCTTCTTCACAACCGACAGGTGCGGCAAGTTGAATATGATCGATTCCTGTAACCGCAAATTCCATTTCATCCCCGCTCTCCTAGAAATATCCCTCCATTAGTCTCTCAACCCAGGCCGGTACCGTTGCATCATCCCGCCGATCAAAAACAGGAAAATAGGGTTTTATGTCCAAAACGGGCGTTCCGTCAACAGCATCGAGTCCCTTGACTCGCAGAACCGCCCCATAAACCTCCAACAATTTCACTGTCGTGACCCCAATCGGGTTCGGCCGATGCTTCGCACGCTGTGCAAAAATCCCCACCGCAGGCATATCCTCACGTCCGCGCGGACGGCGAATCAAGTCACTCCGGGCATCAAAAGAAGACTGATGCATATAGAAAATCACGATAACATGCGTGAATTGGATTTCGGATACAACCTCTCCCCAATTGTCATCAACCGTTTCCGACACCTCATTTTTAACGATTCCGATGGATCGAAGGGATAATTGGAAATTCATTACCAACCACCTCCATGACTCTACTATACCGCAATGGAAAATCATGGTGAAGAGTATGAGGAACGCCAACCCTCCGCATGCTTCCGAACAATCCGGATAAACTCCGTTAGAGCGGGTGACATCCACTTGGCTTTGTGATATACCATCTGGGTTGCAACTTGGACCGCGGTCTCATCCCATTGCAGGAGGGCCAATTTTTGATCCTTCAACTCCGATTCCACCGTAATCATGGGGAGAAAAGAGATTCCTATGTCACACATTACACAATTCTTGATCGCTTCGATATTCCAGAATTCCAGGTTTCCCGAGTGTACAACCCCATAACGTTGGAGATATTGTTCGAATTGCATCCTGTAACTGCAGCCGGTTTCGGTTTGCAGCAGAGTTTCGTTTTCCAGATCTTTCGCTTCAATCCATTCTTTCGCCGCCAAGGGATGATCCGGCGGAGCAATCAATGCCATTCGTTCCCTGACCAGTTTTTCGGTCACAAGGTCTGGTGCTTCCACTTCCGCATCCAGGACGAAAGCCAGATCCAGTTCCCCGTTGCGCACCTGATTTCTCATTTCCCAGCAAACACTGGGCTTTAATATGATTTTTACTTGCGGATACAGTTTCTTATATTCTTGAAGGATGGCGGGTAAGCGATAAGCAGCCAGAGACTCAATTGCTCCGATTGTCAAAGTGCCTGACGGTGTGGTATCCGTATGGATTACTTCTTTTACCGATGCCTGCAGTTTCAGCATCTCCTGTGCGAATGGGAGCAGACGTCTTCCCGCTTCGGTCAGCACCACCTTCTTGCCAAGACGATCAAACAGCGGGGTGCCCAGTTCCTCTTCCAGTGCCTGAATTTGCGCGGTAACACTGGACTGGGCGTACCCCAAGAGTTCCGCCGCACGGGTGAAGCCCCGCATTTCCGCAACTACCTTAAAAGTATTAAGATGTCGTAACTCCACCGGAATCCCTCCCATCGAAAAAACCGATTCATAATATCGAAACCATTCATTTCACTGATTATACTTCCCCTGATAGAATAGAAACAAGAAGAAATTTACATCGATGGGAGTTTTCATCATGGAGAGTCAAGCCGGAATCAAAGCGACTATTGGATTGCCGCAGGCCGTTGCCCTATATATAGGAGCCGTTCTTGGATCAGGGGTGCTGCTTGTGCCCGGTTTGGCGGCCGAAATAGCAGGTCCCGCCTCCCTTGTCGCATGGGGACTGATGACCATCCTCATCCTCCCGATGGCATTGTCGATGGGACTGCTGTCCGCCAAATTTCCGAATGCCGGTGGAGTATCCCACTTTGTCACGAGAGCGTTCGGTCCTCAGGCCGGCATTTTGGTCGGCTGGTTTTTTCTGATGTCCGTGCCGATCGGTGCCCCTGTTGCTGCACTGACAGGAGCAGGTTATTTAAGCACCGCAATGGGATGGGGTGAAGAAAGCCGGGTCTTGATAGCCGTTCTAATGCTCATGATCGGGATCGCAACAAATCTCGTTGGCATGAAATTGGCCGGTCAGGTTCAGGTCGCGGTGGTGGCCGCCATTATATCGGTGCTTGTAATCGCGATCATCGGATCTGTTCCCAATATCGAGCCGGCACATTTCACTCCTTTTCTGCCAAACGGATGGGTCAGCATCGGGCAGGCCGCCGCCATTCTGTTCTGGTGTTTTATCGGGTGGGAAGCTGTCTCCCATCTGTCGGAAGAGTTTGTTGATCCGCAGCGGGAAGCAATCAAGGGCGTTACCATCGCCGCGGTACTGGTAGGGATTTTATATTTCCTGACTGCCTTCGCTGCTGTCGGAACCCACAGTTACGGATCGGCCAGTTCGGAAGCATCACTCGTGCTTGTTATCGAAAGAATGCTTGGAGCAAGCGGGGCTGTCGTTGCCGGATTCACAGGGGTGTTCATTTGCACCGCCACCATCATCGCCTATGTCGGCGCCGCCTCCCGGCTTGCCAATGCGTTGGCGGTCAAGGGAGATGCTCCCAAGCCGCTGGCAGCCCTTTCGAAAAAATATGGCACACCGATAGGCGGACTGGGATTCTTAACCGTTTTGTTCGTGTTGGTTCTCCTGCTTTACGTTACTGACACTGTATCCCTTTCTACGTTAATCCAGTTTCCAAACGCAACTTTTATTCTGACCTACCTCGGCGGCTGTGCCGCAGGAATCCGGCTGCTTAAGGGCAGCAGGTGGGGAGTTGGCATCAGTTGGCTGTCGTTCCTGCTTACAGCCGTTATCTTTCCGTTTGTCGGTTGGGCAGTTTTGTATCCGGCAGTGATAATTGCGGGCTTATGGATGACCGGAAAAGTGTTTGCAAATGACCACCACAGAAAGAAGGCACTCTAGATGACACGTTCCCTTTATTTTTCACTGGCTCTGTTAAGCCTCATCTGGGGAGGCTCCTTTTTCTTTATCAAAATCCTGCTGCAGGACTTTAACCCCTGGTCCATCGCTTTTTTGCGAATCTTTTTTGGCCTGCTTGCAATTCTGATTTTGCTCGTGCCCGGCAGCCAAAAAATCCGATTTAAAGAGTTACCATGGTTGCCTTTAATTGTAGTAGGGCTGTTCAACACGGTGGTTCCCTGGGGGCTGATCGCTTTAAGTGAAACACGCATCACCAGCAGTATGGCTTCCATTCTCAACGCCACTACACCGCTTTGGGCGACTGTGATTGGAATGTTATTGTTTCAGGGGAAACCGACCCGCAACCACTGGATTGGCCTCGGGATCGGATTTTTGGGGCTGATCGTGCTGCTCGACATCAATCCCGCCACCATAGTATCGGTAGACCTCTTGGGTCTGTTTTTTATGCTTACAGCCTCTCTTTCCTACGGGTTTTCGTCCCACTATTCAAAGCGTCACTTCTCTGGATTGTCAGTCTATGAAATCTCGTTTGGAACCTTGCTTGTGGGAGCTGTTGCCGGCGGCATGCTGACGCTTCTGTTTGGCGGGTTCTCCGCAGAAGCCCTTTTCTCGTGGTCGAACCTTCTGGCACTTATCGGATTGGGAGCATTCGGCTCCGGCATCGCTTTTATCCTGTTTTTCCATCTGCTGCAAAAAGGAAGTCCGGAACTGGCAACGATGGTTACCTACCTGGTTCCCGCCACCGCAATCTTGTGGGGCTATGTGCTGCTTAATGAATCCGTCACCTGGAATTTGTTGATCGGTTTGGTTCTCATCCTGTTCGGAGTGTATGTATCCAACCAGAGGCGGGCGATTCTTACACGCAAACATCTGCAAAGCTAAAAAGCAGAATAAAATACCTTCCAACCTTGGCACGACCGTGGAAATAGCATGACACCGAGCATCGGACGCTTGGAACAAGATCCTGTACTAGGCGATATAGAAAAGGTGCTGCAGCATGCAGCACCTCTTCGTATTGGCTAGATCAGCGGACGGGACGCGATTACAACTCCGTCTTCATCTGCGTATGCGTAGTGTCCGGGTGTCCACTCCACACCGCCAAACTTCAATACGACATCGCGTTTCCCTTTGCCTTCCTTCTTGCTTTTTAATGGCATACTCCCCAGTGCGAAAACCCCGAGCTGTAATTCCGCAATGTCTGCCACATCTCGTGCACACCCGTTGAGGATCACACCGGCCAGCCCTCGGGACACTGCCAAGGCGGCCAACATATCACCCAACAAAGCGCACCGTCTTGAACCTTTACCGTCTACGACCAAGACGGATCCGGGCGGAACGGTTTCAATCGCCTGCCGCACCAATACATTATCATCAAGGACTTCTACCGTTACAATGGGTCCGGAAAAACGTTTTCTTCCTCCATACGAGATAAAGCTTGTCTCGCATATTTGCAGTTCTTCATGAAATTCATCACATAAATCAGCAGTTTTGAAACTCATTCTTCCAACCCCTCCCCCGGCTTTTCAACATCAATCTTCCGCCGGTCACCTATTTTTCTGATAAACTCCATCTGTATTATAACAGATACTGCAATAAAATCTGTACTTGTCGTACAAAGAGCGAGTCCTGTGAAGACCCGCTCTTTATTCCATAAGACCCATTGCCCGATAGTCGTGCAGGCTCATGACTCCGTCAACAGGAAGACGGTTCGCTTTTTCAAATGCTTTGAGAGCCTGTTCCGTAGAGAGTCGGAAACGACCGTCACACTCACCGTTGTAAAATCCCCCGCTGCGCAGACGACTTTGAATCAACTGCACATCGGATCCGCTATCGCCCGCAGCCAAGCGGCGAGGTTCCAACGAAGGCTCGCGTAAGGGATGTCCGACAATTGATACTGGTGTTCCGATTTTCACCCATTCGTATAGTTGTTCAACATGCCGATTCAACATCCGAACACATCCGTGACTCGCATCACTCCCGATTGAATGCGGTTTATTTGTTCCATGAATTCCGTACACCCCCCACGGTACGTCAAGACCGATCCACCTGGTTCCAAATCCGGCTCCCCAGTTTTTATATTTATTGATCACCTTCCATTCTCCAACCGGCGTAGGTGTTTCAGGCTTCCCCAGCGCAATCGGGTATTTTTTGTAGGCAACTCCGTCGATTAATAACGTTAGTTGATTGCGGAGGGGATCAATTTGCAATGCCACTTCCCCGGTAGGGACAGGAGAGGAATTGAAGACCTCCTTCTGTGCATGGGGAATGGTTAAACCCAGGAGACACAATAGAAAACCGGCAAGAATTAGTCTGTTTGTATTCATTTTTTCACCTGTCACGTAGGATTCCTCATGGAGTTTCCCCCATATTTACCACGAATATGCCCAATTACATGTTGGTGATAGTAAGGGTTGGAGGGAATCTAATGATGTGGAAAAAGTCGAAAGTCCTCTTTGTTTCAATCATTTGCATCATTACCACCTTGATGGTGATCTGCGGTGGAAATACAGAAATTGGTGAAGCGGCATCAGCCGATGGAATCATCATTACGGTCAAATCTTCTCCTGAGGCGAAGTTTTCTTCCACGATGGAAGTCCATGAACGGCAATTCCTGCGTTCCATAACGAAAAGTAAGAAAAGCAAGGCAGAACGGGTTCCGGATTTGCCGTACGCGTACTTGACAGTAAATCGGGGGAACAATCGAAGCGAATACGTCGTGGACTACTCTCTGAGCGTTTTTAACTTAGCCGATAAGACACAACTCCAACTCTCGACAGAGACAAAGGAAAAGCTGAATCACTTCATTCAACAGTTGGAGGCAAAACACTATGGCGAACCGCTTACTTGGGATGCCGTAAAGCAAATTCTTCCCCGGAAAGGTACCGCTCAGGTAATTGACCTGGAATCCGGTCTCTCTTTCAACGTTCAGCGGCGCGCAGGTAACCGTCATGCTGATGTGCAGCCCGTGACCCGTGAGGATAGCCATACAATGAAAGAAATCTATAGCGGGAAGTGGAGTTGGAAGCGCAGGGCCATACTTGTCAAAGTGGGCGGACGTGCAATTGCTGCTTCCATGAACGGCATGCCGCATGGAGCGGGAGCGATTAAAGGAAATGACTTTCCAGGACACTTTTGTATCCATTTCGAAGGCAGCACCACTCATAAGATGCGCAAACAAGATCCAGGCCATCATCTCATGATACAAAAAGCATCGGGACGACTGCATGAATATATTGTTGCCGCGACTCCATCCCGGTTGGTGGATTTGTTGATCACAGCGCTCCATGAACAAGATTTCCACATCGTGCGGCTGACGCTGAACCAGTCAAATCCGACAGCGGTTGAAGAATTCATTGAACTGGCCAAAAACATTGAAGGAATCCGGATAACCGAAAAAGAGGAAGAGGTGAATCTGGATCTCCCACAATTTCAAGGTCCTCAAGAAGTTAAGATACCTTCTAAAATCTCGATCCACACATCGGAAGGAAAGCGTCTTCGGAAGGACATTGAACTCATCGTAACCCGTGATGCCCTCCTGGACCGATGGAGAATTGATGCTGAATCGCTTCTGCTGTCAATACGCGAGTCATCCTCCGATTCCACTAAAGAAAAGCCGCAGTCTTAGGTACACACAAGACTGCGGCTTTCGTTTATTTCACTATAAAAGCCACCAGAATCGGGAGGCCGATTGTCACAATAGCGGCCAAGATTTGAATCCAGACCCCTCGTCGAATTCCTTGCTGCTGAAATTCAATCCCTTTTCGCAAAATCCAGTCCCCTGCCAATACACAAACAACTCCCCATAAACTAACGAGTACGAATCGCATGGCTTTCGCTCCTTCTAGACTACAGTCAATGCTTGTGGGCGAATCAAAATTTCACTCGGAGTTCGGCCTAAGATCTCACCGTCGCCGTGAATCGGAACCGCCGGATCGGTTAGCACGCGAACCTTTTTTCCCTGTAAACACATCACATTGGGATGAAGAACATGGTTCCCCGAAAAGGCAGAGGGAAACAGCTTTAATAACTGCAAGGGCGACATATTGTGCACGATGCAAACGTCAAGCAGCCCATCATCATGTTTTGCATCTGGGCAAATTTTCATTCCGCCGGCGTAAAATTTTGAATTTCCAACCGCCACCAACCAACAATTCTGAAACACGAAACTCCGATCATCAATTTTCAAATGCATCGTAAAGGGAGGAAACGTAAAAATGAGTTTTAACATGCTGAGAACATAGCCGAATGGCCCGACTCTTTTCTTCCAGGATGTCCGATTGATGTCCTCCGCGATTGCCCCATCAAAACCGATTCCAATCGCTCCCGCAACCAACTGACCGTTCATTTCCATCAGATCAACAGCTGTGTGATTTCTGTCTGATAAACGCCTTACGGCCAAACGTGGATCGCGCGGGATATTTAACATGCGTGCGAAATCATTTCCTGTACCTGCAGGCAGTACCCCAAACGCTATTTTTTGTCCTGCAATTCCATTTACCACTTCATTAACAGTCCCATCCCCGCCTACTGCCACCACATAGGAATATTGATCCGCGCCAGCCATTCTGGCGACTTCAATTGCCTCTTTGGGTGCGGCAGTAAGATGCACGTCGTGCTCAATTCCCAGTGCGTTGAGATAATGTTGAAATTGCGGCCAACGTTTCTTCGTTTTGCCCCGCCCGGCATTTTCATTCACGATTAGCAGTGTTTTCATTGCTACTTTGCCTCCATCGGATGTTACAAGCAGTTATTCCCGGTTCAGTAGGCTCTCATACAATTTTCCGGCAGTTGCTAAAGTGCTGACAACTTCCGATATGTAAAGTTTTTTCGATTTTCCGGTTTTTTTGGTAAAGATCAGGAAATACTGAACACAAAATCTATAAGGAATTATTTGGAGGTTCTTATGGCAAGTTACGCTTTTGCTGGTGAATTTCGAAACAACTTTCAACAATGGTTTGCCGATGGACTGAATCGAAAGCTGGCTGGGCACGGGTATCGGATGGCGGAACACCCGGAGGACGATATCCGTCTTGTATTGAACTTCGTGGATCCCAATTCTCCTCGCCCGTACCGGCGCAATGCCCAGGCGACGTATGTAGTTACTGTTGTCGAAACCGATCAAAAACCGGACAATATTCTGCTTGCCGGCTACCCGATTTTGATTCGGGCACTTTCCAACCTGTTGATTTATATGGTTCGGACTCCGGAGACGTTTGAAACGTATTTTGTAACTCTCGAACAGGGATATTACAATGTTCCTTTTCAAGAAGGCCAAGAAGATGCTTACTTTGATAAGATCTTTGAGCGGTTGGAGCCGCTTGCCTCTTCCAATTTGATTATCAATAACGATTTTCACCCCGATCTGCCGGAACATCTGTGGGAAGGTGATGAGGTCACCGAACAGATTAGGGAAGCGGGCAAGAAAATTGAAGCGATGAACTTGTGGCCCGCTCCTTTCCCGATTCAGGAGATCCTGCCCCCCGAAGACTTCCGCCATGTGAAGCGGCTTTACGGCATTGGCGGACTCAGCTACGGGAATTTGAGCGCACGCAAGGAAGGAAACCGTTTCTGGATGAGCGGCAGCGGTGTCAACAAGGGGGATCTGAGGAGAATCGGTCAAGATGTGCTCTTGATCAAACAGTTTGACTCGGATCGAAACACGATGCTGTTAAGCGTTCCTGCACATGTTCAGCCCCGCCGCGTATCGGTCGATGCAATTGAACACTGGATGATCTATACGGAGCATCCTCAAGTAGGAGCGATTGTCCATATCCATGCTTGGATGGACGGAATCCCCTCTACCCAAATCAATTATCCCTGCGGAACGGTGGAGCTCGCGAAAGCGGTTGCAGATCTTGTCCGCCAAGCGGATGACCCTTCGAGGGCAATTATTGGGCTTAAAAATCACGGATTAACCATTACAGGGAAAAATCTGGACGATATCTTCGAACGAATCGAAGGCCGCATCGTACCCCAGGTTCCTATGACATGACAACTCGCCTTTAAACCAAAACCCGGTCTATACGACCGGGTTGTTTGTTTCATCTTCAGTCAATACACGGGATCTTTTGGTTTGGGACAAAATGAGGTGATTCCAGCCGGGAATCGAAAGACGGTAATACCTCTCCACTATTGAGGGAAATGCACTGGCCAGTCTCGCCGCGAAAGCCATTCTTCCCGGCACAACCAGATCCTGCTTCTGTTTCAAAAGAGTTCTCACGACCCCTTTTGCCGCCGCTTCAGGTGTCAAGACAGGAATGCCGGGAGGCAAGCGGTACATGTCCTGATGCAGGTCATTCTCAATTAAAGGCGTTTCCACCGGTCCGGGTGAGACCATTCCAACATAGATTCCCTCCGGCCTCAGTTCCTGTCGCAAAGAGAGCAGAAAGCCTCTCAGTGCATGTTTGGTGGCAGCATAAGCCGTAAAGAATGGCGGTGTACACTGGGCGGACAAAGAGGAAATATAAATCATCGATTTGCGCCGCCCTTTACGAATCAATGGCAAAAACGCCTGGGTAACGTTCACGGCTCCCCAGTAATTGATCTCCATCGATTGCCTCGCAAGATTTAGATCCATCGTTTCCACAGGTGATAAATAAAAAACGGCCGCGCTGTAAATCATCACATCCAATTGACCGAATTTCTCTTCAATTGTTCGAGCCGCTTTTTGAACATGATCCGCGGAAGCAACATCCGCCACAACAACTTCCGCCCGCCCTCCTTGGTTACGGATTTCCTCCGCCACCTCCTGCAAACGCTCCGCTCCTCTAGCAATCAATACAACCTGTGCCCCAAGAGCGGCCAACAGCTTGGCTGATTCTTTGCCAATTCCGCTGGAGCCCCCGACAATCGCCACAATATCGTTTGTTATATTCTTCATGGTTCTCATTCCCCTGAATCAGTTTTTCATGCCTCTACCTCCAATATATCCTGATTGATTGTGATTTTAACCGCTACCTGACCCTTTCCATGAAGAAAGCCAAGGCTATCCGGAATGTCCGATTGGGCCTTGGATCTCACACAGACTATTCTTTTTTCCGCTGTGACTCTGGAGGTTCCTGCGCCTTAAAATACTTTCGGATCTCCTCCACATCTCCTTTGGCATTTATGACTCCGAGCATATTCATCGTTGAATCCTGTGCTTGTTGTTGATTTTGCTTTTCCATTGAAACCTCCTACGCTTGTTGGTATAGCTTATGGTTTCAAACGTACAAGTACTTTATTCCTGACAATCTACATTATGAAGTCCGCCAACATTCTTACGAAAACATACTCTATGTAATTCTACCCAATAAAAAAGAAGCCGTTACAACTTAGAGATACCGGCTTCTATGTTTTAACATTCGACTTTCAGAAATAACCTTGTTATTTCATTTCAACCATTTCCTAGTTTCTCATGGATTTTGTGCAATAGGTTCATAATTTCCGCTAATCCGAAAAAAATAATACCTAGTACTAGGCCACAAATAAACAGTAAAGCGATCATCGTCCCGTTCCCTGACACTAATCCAGCAATAAGGAAACCTAGAATTGGTACCCATGCTAATTTTTTAAATAATTCGGCTTTATTCTCCATAATGTACCTCCTCGTATTAAAAAAATATGAAACTGAGTTAGATATAGTTATTCTCTGGACAGTAGAGAATATAACCTATCCCGCGAACGGTCAGTAAATATTTAGGTTGTTTCGGTTTTTCTTCAAAAAGTTTTCGTATTCGATGAATATGTACGTGTAATTGATTGCTTGATACAATTGAATTTTTTCCCCCAAGCACCTTCTATAAGAACTTGGTTTGGAACAATAGAACCCATATTCAGGGCTAAGCAACGAAGAAGACGAAACTCTATCCTTGAGAGAGAAATTGGAAAGTTGTTATTAACTAGTAGCTCTTGAGTTAGATCTAGATAAAGGCCGCTTTTTATTACGATTTGATCGTCCTTTTTAAAATTCATGTTTTTCTCTCCTTCATTGTTTTATACTTCTACTCCAAAAGTAATATTCCTTCATATCAATACAAATCTTCAGTAATTTTTAATATATATGAATAAATTGTAATATTTTTGACAAAGGTAATTACAAATTA
This sequence comes from Effusibacillus consociatus, assembly GCF_042652925.1. Lineage (NCBI taxonomy): Bacteria > Bacillati > Bacillota > Bacilli > Caryophanales > Alicyclobacillaceae > Effusibacillus > Effusibacillus consociatus. The sequence continues at coordinate 940 of NZ_JBHSHC010000033.1, read as the reverse complement.
GGAGAGAATTCAATTAATAAGCGAGGGAGGTGTAGATTTTTTCCGTAATTTTTAACTATAGTAGCTCGGAATTAGAGAGATGAATCCGAGTCTGGACAAGGGGTGAATGGGTCAAAAATCGCCTATTTTGTTAACCTTGAAAGCCATTTTCAAAAAGATGGGCATGCCAAATAACCCGACAATATCGGGTTTTTTAAAAATATGGAACAGCCCTGTGACTATGCAGCTAATTGGCTTGCAAACCATTCGTCCAGTGAAGGAAGGTTCGCTTTCCTTGCTTCTTCCAACCATGCGTCGGCATGCTGGCACATGGCAATCAAGTAGACTCGAATGTTCCAGTGACGGGAACTGCGACCTTCAGAGGCTTCGAGTTTGTAATCCACCTTTTGACGCTTGATGCACCGCTCCACTCCGGTCCGTAGGGCATATCGCTGTTTCCATTCCTTGCTGTCGCGCCTGACGCGAGGAAACAGACGAGGATTATCCGAAGTGGATGTGTAGAATGTCCTTCCGTACTCGGAAGGTGAACAAGGATGGGGACACTCCCATTTCCCTACTTTGGCGGGACAACGCCATTTGACGCGTTGACGGCCGGGGCATTTGCCCCAACCGATCATCTTCCGGCCAATCGGGCACACGGGAACGCCGTCCGAACCGATTTCCATATCGTTGTATACCAGTTTGCCGGAACGCCTGAGGTTCAGGTCGATGATGGCGGAGACATCATCGTGTTCCAGCAGGGTATAGATCGGGAGGGCGTCGTGGGCCGAGTCCAAGATCGCCTCTCCCACTTTCCAATCCGGAAACCAGTGACGAAGTTCGCGGTAACCGCAAATCCAGGACACGGAGTCATGCCGGCTGGCGCGAAAGAGTCGCGGATAGACCGGCAGATCGTAGGGACTGTCCGCAGCACAAAACATGTAGAGGGTTCGACCGTAGT